>NZ_JAPFCG010000030.1:0-61330 GCF_026240995.1 Pseudomonas sp. DCB_BI
TGGCGATGAGCCCTTTGATACGGCCAAGCTGTTCAGCGCTGAGCACCTCAAAAAAGCTTGACCGCCAACAGAGTATCTACGTTTGTTTCGGGCCAGTAACGCCTGTGACAGGCGCGCGCGACCGCCTGGTTTGTACGACGCGATATCGCGCCATGCGCCAAGGCGTTCGCGCGCGAACCCCACAGGCATAATTGGCCCGAAACAAACGTAGGAGCGAGCGCAGCTCGCGATGCGCCGCGCGGGCGGCGCTCGATCTCACAGTCGCTGCATATAGTGCGTCATGCACTTCACCCGCAAAACCATACGACCTCTAGGCTATACTCCGGCGATTTTCCCGCTCGTTGTGAATTCCTGAGGGCTGAATGTGAAGAACTGGACCTTGCGCCAACGGATCCTGGCAAGTTTCGCCGTGATCATCGCTATCATGCTGTTGATGATCGTGGCCGCCTACTCGCGGTTGGTGGCCATCGAAACCGCCGAAGAGGCAGTGGGGACCGACAGCATTCCCGGGGTCTACTACAGCTCGATGATCCGCAGTGCCTGGGTCGACAGTTACGTCACCAGCCAGCAACTGGTTGGTCTCTCCAACCACCGGGAAATCACTTCGGCCGACATGGAGCTGTTCAAGAGCTTCGAGGACCGGCTGAAGCAACACATGGCCAGCTACCAGTCCACCATCCAGGACAATGATGACCAGGCCCGTTTCGACCAGTTCATTCAGCTGGAAGAAAACTATCTGAAGATCGTCAGCCAGGTGTTGGACGCCTACCGTCAGCACAACTACGACGAAGCGCAGCGGCTGATCTCCGAAGTGCTCACCCCGGCCTGGGTTGACGGTCGCAAGCACCTGAACGAGGTGATCGAGTACAACCGCACGGCCGCCGACGCTGCCACCAACGAAATCGTAAGCGCCGTGAGCACCGCCAAGGGCAGCATGGTGGTGTCGCTGCTGCTGGCAATCGTCGCTGCAGGTATCTGTGGGCTGCTGCTGATGCGCGCCATCACCGCGCCCATGCAGCGTATCGTGCATGCCCTCGACAAACTGCGCTCGGGCGACCTGAGCATGCGCCTGAGCCTGGACCGCAAGGACGAGTTTGGCGCTATCGAAAGCGGCTTCAACGAAATGGCCGAGGCCCTGGCCAACCTGGTGTCCCAGGCCCAGCGCTCGTCGGTGCAGGTGACCACGTCGGTGACCGAAATTGCCGCGACGTCCAAGCAGCAGCAGGCTACCGCCACCGAAACCGCCGCCACCACCACCGAAATCGGCGCCACATCGCGGGAAATCGCCGCGACTTCGCGAGACCTGGTGCGCACCATGACCGAAGTCACCTCGGCCGCTGACCAGGCGTCCAGCCTGGCCGGCTCTGGGCAACAGGGGCTCGCGCGCATGGAAGAAACCATGCACCAGGTGATGGGCGCGGCCGACCTGGTCAACGCCAAGCTCGGCATCCTCAACGAGAAGGCCAGCAATATCACGCAGATGGTGGTGACCATCGTCAAGGTCGCCGATCAGACCAACCTGCTGTCGCTCAACGCCGCCATCGAAGCGGAAAAGGCCGGCGAATACGGCCGTGGTTTTGCCGTGGTGGCCACTGAAGTGCGCCGCCTGGCCGACCAGACCGCCGTGGCCACCTACGACATCGAGCAGATGGTGCGCGAGATCCAGTCGGCGGTGTCGGCCGGGGTCATGGGTATGGACAAGTTCTCTGAAGAGGTACGCCGTGGCATGTTCGAGGTGCAGCAGGTGGGCGAGCAACTGAGCCAGATCATCCACCAGGTGCAGGCCCTGGCGCCGCGCGTGCTGATGGTCAACGAAGGCATGCAGGCCCAGGCCACCGGTGCCGAGCAGATCAACCAGGCGCTGGCGCAGCTCAGCGATGCCAGCACCCAGACGGTGGAGTCGCTGCGCCAGGCCAGTTTTGCCATCGACGAGCTGAGCCAAGTGGCCGCAGGCCTGCGTGGCGGCGTGTCGCGCTTCAAAGTCTGACCACGATGAACGACATGCAACCGCACGCCACCCGGGCAGACAGTGCCAAGGGGGCGCTGTACCTGCAGTTTCGCATCAGGCAGCAGCGCTTTGCCCTGAGTGTGCACGAGGTGATCGAAGTGTTGCCGCGCCAGCCGCTCAAGCCGATTGCCCAGGCGCCGGCCTGGGTTGCCGGAATCCTGGCCCATCGTGGCCTGCTGGTACCGGTGATCGACCTTGCCGCGCTGAGCTTTGGCCTGCCGGCGGTGCAGCGCACCAGCACCCGTCTGGTGCTGGTGCACTACCGTGGTGGCCAGCAGCTTGGCCTGATCCTGGAGCAGGCCACCGAAACCCTGCGTTGCCACCCCGACGAGTTCCAGCCCTATGGCGTGGACACGGGCGAGGCGCCGTATCTGGGCCCGGTGCGGCAGGATGCCCAAGGCATGGTGCAGCGCATCGAGGTCAATGACTTGCTGCCCGACGCCGTGCACGATTTGCTGTACACGCAAGCCCCGACAGGGATGCCGACATGATCGAACAGCGTTTCTTCCGTTTCTTGCGCGAGCGTATAGGCCTGGACGTGGAGTCGGTGGGCGCGCCAATGGTGGAGCGTGCACTGCGCCAGCGTAGCGTGGCCGTGGGCGCCACCGATCTGGACGACTATTGGTTGCGCCTGCAGCAGTCCAACGACGAGCAACAGGCGCTGATCGAGGCAGTGATCGTCCCGGAAACCTGGTTTTTCCGTTACCCCGAATCCTTTGGTGCCCTGGCCAGCCTGGCGCACAAACGCCTGGCCGAACTGGCCGGGGCGCGCCCGTTGCGCCTGCTCAGCCTGCCGTGCTCGACCGGTGAGGAACCCTATTCACTGGCCATGGCCCTGCTCGACGCAGGCATGGCACCCGGTGCGTTTCTGATCGATGGCATGGACATCAGCCCCAGTTCGGTGGCCAAGGCCGGGCAGGCGGTGTACGGGCGTAATGCCTTCCGTGGCCGCGACCTGGGGTTTCGCGAGCGCTACTTCGAAGCCCTCGACGACGGCCACCGCCTGCATGAGCGGGTGCAGCAGCAAGTCAGCCTGCAAGTGGGCAATGTGCTCGACCCGGGCCTGGCCAGCCGTGATGGCCTGTACGATTTCGTGTTCTGCCGCAACCTGTTGATCTATTTCGACGTGCCAACCCAGCAACGTGTGTTCGAAGTGCTCAAGCGCCTACTCCACCCGCAGGGCGTGCTGTTTATCGGCCCGGCCGAAGGCAGCTTGCTGTCACGCCTGGGCATGCGCCCGCTGGGGATCGCTCAGGCGTTTGCCTATGTGCGTCATGAAGGCGCCAGCAGCCCTGTGCCAGCGCCGCCTGCGCCACCCGCCAGGCGCCCCGTGATGGCACCGGCCACACCGGTTTATCCGCCGGTCAGCTCGCCATTGCCGCGCCCGCTGCGTGTGTTGCCGGTGGCGGCCAAGCCAGTGTCGCCCCGTGAACACAACCATGAGGGCGCCAGCGAGTTGCTGGCCAGCATTGCCCGGCTGGCCAACGCCGGCGCCAGTGAGCAGGCCCGTGCGGAATGCCAGCGCTACCTGAGTAAGCACGCCCCTTCGGCGCAGGTCTACTACTGGCTGGGTTTGCTCAGTGATACCGAAGGCGATGCGCAGCAGGCGCTAACCCACTATCGCAAGGCCCTGTACCTGGAACCACAGCACCCCGAGGCGTTGGTGCATCTGGCAGCCCTGTTGGCGGCGCAGGGCGACCTGGTCGGTGCCCGGCGTCTGCAGGAACGGGCGGCGCGGGCTGGCCGGGAGTCTGAACGATGAGCGGTGAATCGGCGATGCAACTGCTGGCTGAGCATGACGCGCCTATCGACGACTGCTGGAACCGTATTGGCGTGCACGGCGACAAGCAGTGCCCGCTGCTGGAACGGCATGTTCATTGCCGCAACTGCGAGGTCTATGCCGCTGCGGCCACGCGGCTGCTGGACCGCTATGCACTGACCCAGGACCATCAGGCTGCAGCAGCGCCGGTGGTCGAGGAAAACATCGGCCGTTCGATGCTGCTGTTCCGCTTGGGCGAAGAGTGGCTGGCGCTGGCTACCGCCTGCCTGGCCGAAATCGCCCCGTTGCAGGCCGTGCATTCGTTGCCACACCAGCGTTCGCGATTGTTGCAGGGGGTCGTCAACGTGCGTGGTGCGCTGGTGCCGTGCCTGTCGCTGGCTGATTTGCTGGGCGTGCAGGCTACTGCCGTCGAGCAGCGCAGCGGCCGGGCGATGCCACGCATGCTGATCCTGGCCGCCGAAGGTGGGCCAGTGGTCATGGCCGTCGAGGAAGTCGACGGCATCCACCGCCTCGATCCGCTGCTGTCGGGCAACGGCCAGGATGCCACGCGCTTCACCGCCGCCGTTCTGCAGTGGCGCGGCCGCAGCGTTCGGGTACTGGACGATCAACACTTAATGTCTGAAGTGCAGCGGAGCCTGTCATGACCCCAGAGCAAATGCGCGACGCATCGTTGCTCGAACTGTTCAGCCTGGAGGCCGAAGCGCAAACCCAGGTACTCAGCGCCGGCCTGATGGCACTGGAACGCAACCCTACCCAGGCTGACCAACTTGAGGCCTGCATGCGCGCGGCGCACTCGCTTAAGGGGGCGGCGCGCATCGTCGGGGTGGATGCCGGGGTCAGTGTCGCCCACGTCATGGAAGATTGCCTGGTGGCCGCTCAGGAGGGCCGCCTGCGGCTGACCGCCGAACATATCGACGCGCTGTTGCAGGGTACCGATCTGCTGATGCGCATCGCCACGCCCGGTGACGCCGCGGCGCAAGCGACCTTGCCGGTGTTCCTGGCACAAATGGCCAGCCTGCTCGACCCGGGGGCAGCGGCCATGCCCAGGGTGCCGCCGGTTTTGCCTGCCGTACTGGCAGAGCCGCCGCAGGCAAGCCGGCCGGCGGAACCGCTGGTGTTGCCAGTCGAGCCGCCGGAGCCTGAGGCAGAACCCGAACCGACGCTGCGGCGCAAGGCGGGCAAACGTGCGGGCGAGGGGGGCGAGCGGGTGCTGCGGGTCACCGCCGATCGCCTTAACAGCCTGCTCGACCTGTCCAGCAAGTCGTTGGTGGAAACCCAGCGGCTGAAGCCTTACCTGTCTACCCTGCAGCGCCTCAAGCGGATGCACGGCCAGGGCATGCAGGCGCTCGACGGCTTGCGCATGCAGCTGGAAGACAGCGGCCAGAGCAGCGAAGTGCTTGAAGCCTTGGCCCAGACTCAGCGCCTGCTGGCAGAAACCCAGCAGATCCTGCAGCAGCAGGCCGCCGACCTCGATGAATTCGGCTGGCAGGCCAGCCAGCGCGCGCAGTTGCTGTATGACACCGCCTTGGCCTGCCGGATGCGGCCTTTTGCCGACGTGCTGACCGGGCAGAGTCGCATGGTTCGTGACCTTGGCCGCTCGCTGGGCAAACCGGTGCGGCTGGTGGTGGAAGGGGACAAGACCCAGGTCGACCGCGATGTGCTGGAAAAGCTTGAAGCACCGTTGACCCACCTGTTGCGCAATGCTGTCGACCACGGCATCGAACTGCCGGAACGACGCCTGCTGGCGGGCAAACCGGATGAGGGGGTGATCCGCCTTCGTGCTTCGCATCAGGCTGGCATGCTCAGCCTTGAGCTGGTCGATGATGGCGCTGGCATAGACCTCGAGCGCCTGTGCAGCAGCATCGTCGAGCGCGCCTTGTCGCCTGCCGAGACCGTGGCGCGCATGAGCGAGGCGGAACTGCTGACGTTCCTGTTCCTGCCTGGCTTCAGCCTGCGTGACAAGGTCACCGAAGTGTCCGGGCGCGGCGTCGGGCTGGATGCCGTGCAGCACATGATTCGCGAGCTGCGCGGCTCGATCGAACTGACCCAGGTGGCCGGGCAGGGTTGCCGCTTCCATCTGCAGGTGCCGCTGACCCTGTCGGTGGTGCGCAGCCTGGTGGTCGAAGTGGGCGGTGAGGCCTACGCCTTCCCGTTGGCCCATATCGAGCGCACGCTGGAAGTGACTGCCGAGCAGGTCGTGCAGATCGAAGGGCGCCAGCACTTCTGGCACGAAGGCCGACATATCGGCTTGGTGGCGGCCAGCCAGTTGCTCAACCGCCCGGCCGGGCAAAGCGACCAAGCCAGCCTGCGGGTGGTGGTGATCCGTGAGCGCGAGCAGTTATACGGCGTGGCGGTGGAGCGGCTGGTGGGCGAACGGGTGCTGGTGGTGATGCCGCTCGACCCGCGGCTGGGCAAGGTGCAGGACATTTCTTCAGGGGCCTTGCTCGATGATGGCTCAGTGGTACTGATCGTCGATGTCGAGGACTTGCTGCGCTCGGTGGAAAAACTCCTCAGCACCGGCAGCCTGGAGCGCGTCGAGCGCGGCAACAGCGCCGCCCGCGGTTTGGCCCGCAAGCGCATTCTGGTGGTCGACGATTCGCTGACCGTGCGCGAACTGCAGCGCAAGCTGCTGAGCCACCGTGGCTACGATGTGGCCGTAGCGGTGGATGGCATGGACGGCTGGAACGCCTTGCGTAGCGAAGACTTCGACCTGCTGATCACTGACATCGACATGCCGCGCATGGACGGCATCGAGCTGGTCACGCTGGTGCGCCGCGACCAGCGCTTGCAATCGCTGCCAGTGATGGTGGTGTCCTACAAGGACCGTGAGGAAGATCGACGGCGTGGTCTGGATGCGGGGGCCGACTACTATTTGGCGAAAGCCAGCTTCCACGATGATGCGTTGCTGGATGCGGTAGTCGAACTGATCGGAGGTGCTCAAGGATGAAGATCGCCATCGTCAATGACATGCCCATGGCCGTCGAGGCGCTTCGCCGGGCGGTTGCCTTCGAGCCTGCACACCAGGTGGTGTGGGTGGCCAGCAATGGCCAGGAGGCGGTGCAGCGCTGCGCCGAGCAGCTTCCAGACCTGATCCTTATGGACCTGATCATGCCGGTGATGGACGGCGTCGAGGCGACCCGGCGGATCATGGCTGAAACCCCCTGTGCCATCGTCATTGTCACGGTCGACCGCAAGCAGAACGTGCACCGGGTCTTCGAGGCCATGGGCCATGGCGCGCTCGATGTGGTCGACACCCCGGCGCTGGGGGCGGGTGACGCCCGCGAAGCGGCAGCGCCACTGCTGCGCAAAATCCTCAATATCGGCTGGCTGGTCGGCCAGCAGCGGGTGCCGGCAGCACGGCCGGTGGCTGCGCCGCTGCGTGAGGCTTCGCAGCGCCGCGGGCTGGTGGCGATCGGTTCTTCGGCCGGTGGCCCAGCAGCCCTCGAAGTGTTGCTCAAGGGCCTGCCGGCGGCGTTTCCGGCGGCCATCGTGCTGGTCCAGCATGTCGACCAGGTATTTGCCGCGGGCATGGCCGAATGGCTCAGCAGCGCCGCCGGCCTGCCGGTGCGCCTGGCCTGTGAAGGCGAGCCGCCGCAGCCGGGCCAGGTATTGCTGGCCGGCACGAATCACCACATCCGTCTGCTACAGAACGGCCAACTGGCCTACACTGCCGAGCCTGTGAATGAAATCTACCGGCCCTCGATCGATGTGTTCTTCGAGAGTGTCGCGCGCTACTGGGGCGGTGATGCGGTGGGGGTCTTGCTCACCGGCATGGGCCGCGACGGTGCCCAAGGCCTGAAGCTGATGCGTCAGCGAGGCTTTCTGACCATTGCCCAGGACCAGGCCAGCAGCGCGGTGTATGGCATGCCCAAGGCGGCTGCAGCCATCGATGCTGCAGTTGAGATTCGCCCGCTGGAACGGATAGCCAGCCGCTTGATGGAAATTTTCGGAAAATGACGACAGGTATTGAATCACGCCGCCAAGCCGGTAGTGATCAGGTGAACAGGTATGAGTGATTTACCGATCGAAGGTTTCGCGACCACCAACGAGAACTCGGCGATGGTGCTGCTGGTCGACGATCAGGCCATGATCGGCGAGGCAGTGCGGCGCGGCCTGGCCAATGAAGACAACATCGATTTCCACTTCTGTGCCGACCCACACCAGGCCGTGGCCCAGGCCATGCGTATCAAGCCCACGGTCATTCTTCAAGACTTGATCATGCCTGGCCTGGACGGCTTGACCCTGGTGCGCGAGTACCGTAACAACCCGGCCACCCAGGACATCCCGATCATCGTTCTGTCGACCAAGGAAGACCCGCTGGTCAAGAGCGCGGCGTTTGCCGCGGGGGCAAATGATTACCTGGTCAAGTTGCCGGATACCATCGAGCTGGTGGCGCGAATTCGCTACCACTCACGGTCCTACCTGACGCTGCTGCAACGTGACGAAGCCTACCGTGCGCTGCGCGTCAGCCAGCAGCAGCTGCTTGATTCCAACCTGATGCTGCAGCGGCTGATGAACTCCGATGGCCTCACCGGGCTGTCCAACCGTCGCCACTTTGACGAGTACCTGGAACTGGAGTGGCGCCGGGCCATGCGTGAACAGCAGCAGTTGTCGCTGCTGATGATCGATGTCGATTATTTCAAGGCCTACAACGACAGCTTTGGCCACTTGGCGGGCGACGAGGCCCTGCGCCAGGTCGCCGAGGCCATTCGTGGCTCTTGCTCGCGCCCAACCGACCTGCCGGCGCGCTACGGTGGCGAAGAGTTCGCTCTGGTGCTACCCAACACCTCGCCAGGTGGGGCAAGGCTGGTCGCCGAGAAGCTTCGCCAGACCGTGCTGGGCCTGGGCATCCCGCATTCCGCACCGGTGGCTGACTCGTGCCTGACGGTGAGTATCGGCCTGGCGACCCAGACTCCGACCATCGGCAGCCATTGCCGGCAGCTGATTTCGGCGGCGGACAAGGGGCTGTATCTGGCCAAGAACAGCGGCCGGAACCAAGTGGGCGTTGCTTGAGGGTCGAACACCGCCAGCGCGTACTGTTCAGAATGTTGACGCGGATGGCTGGCGGTATCGATACCCCGGTTTTTATAACGCTCACTCCACGATTTCTATGTACCTTGTAGGGCCGTGAAAGATAACCATGTCGCCATTCTTGTAGACGAGCTGGTACGCGACCTTGCAGGGATAAATGGACTTGATCTTGAGCGTATCGTCATCGGCGTAGCAATCATAGGTGACCAATTCCTGGTCGACGCTATGTCCTATGCGGTTGATTGAGCTGGCGAAGATGAACTCCGTCCTGACTTGCTCCAGGCTTTCCTGGGACCCACCCTCGACGCCAGGGAAGAGAATATTCATCTCGAATTTGTATTTTGTAGGGGAGCCGCTTGGGTTGGTTATGGCTTTAAGGCTGAGCGAGCCGTTTCTTTCTTTCGGGATGGTCAGGGTGCCGAACTCGCCTTTAAGTCTCCATTCGGTATCTGTGGCTGATCTAGGGTAGATTTCGATGATTTTGGTGGTATTCATTTTGGCCTCGCTTGGGTGGGATTGCAGGTCGGTATTACGAGGTAAGAGTTGAATAGCTGCCGCTGATGCGTGCAACTGGCAGAAATGCCAGTTCCGACAGGGAGCGCGCATGCAAAACGCCTGAAATTCATCGGTCCAACTATTTCCAGTCAGCACATTTCTGGCGCTCGTCTGCGATTGTGATTTTCGCCGTGAACGGCATGCTCCAAACCTGTGGGGTTTCCCTGCCGGGCGGGCCTGCCGCCGCGCCTCCGACTGCGTTATACTCGCGGGCTTTTCACCGAATTCGCGCGAGTAGGCAACCCATGGAAATCCAACCGATTCTGAACACCATCAAGGACCTCACCGAACGTTCCCAGTCAATTCGGGGGTATCTTTGACTACGATCACAAGCATGACCGCCTGATCGAAGTCAACCGCGAGCTGGAAGACCCCAACGTCTGGAACAAGCCCGAGTACGCCCAGGCACTGGGTCGCGAGCGCGCCATGCTGGCCCAGGTCGTCGAGACCCTCGACAAGCTGTCCAACGGCCTGGGCGACTGCCAGGACCTGCTCGACATGGCTGTCGAGGAAAATGACGAAAGCGCCGTCGGCGACGTCGTGACCGAGCTGGAAGGCCTGGAAGAAAACCTGGCCCAGCTTGAGTTCCGTCGCATGTTCAGCGGCGAGATGGACATGAACAACGCCTACCTGGATATCCAGGCCGGCTCCGGTGGTACCGAGGCACAGGACTGGGCCAACATCCTGCTGCGCATGTACCTGCGCTGGGCCGACAAGCGTGGTTTCGACGCCACCATCATCGAGCTTTCCGAAGGCGAAGTGGCGGGTATCAAAGGTGCCACCGTGCACATCAAGGGTGAATACGCCTTTGGCTGGCTGCGCACCGAAATCGGCGTGCACCGCCTGGTGCGCAAAAGCCCGTTCGACTCCGGCGCCCGCCGCCACACGTCGTTCTCGGCCGTGTTCGTCTCGCCCGAGATCGACGACAAGGTCGAAATCGAGATCAACCCGTCCGACCTGCGCATCGACACCTACCGTTCCTCCGGTGCCGGTGGCCAGCACGTGAACACCACCGACTCGGCAGTACGTATCACTCACGTACCGACCAATACCGTGGTGGCTTGCCAGAACGAACGTTCTCAGCACGCCAACAAGGACACCGCCATGAAAATGTTGCGGGCCAAGTTGTACGAGCTGGAGATGCAGAAGCGCAACGCCGCTTCGCAGGCGCTGGAAGACAGCAAGTCGGACATCGGCTGGGGCCACCAGATTCGCTCCTACGTGCTGGATGACTCGCGCATCAAGGACCTGCGTACCGGCGTCGAACGCAGCGACTGCCAGAAGGTCCTCGATGGCGACCTTGACCAGTACCTGGAAGCGAGCCTCAAGCAGGGCCTGTAAGCCGCACACCCATGCCGCGCTACCTGGCCAGCCGCCGGTAGCGCGTGCCCTGCCCGGAACGGGCAACGAATACCTGATGGAAAGAATGACGACATGAGCGACCTGAAGACCGAATCGCAAGACCTGCAACAGGAAGAAAACGCCCTGATCGCCCTGCGCAAGGAAAAACTTGCCGCCGAGCGTGCCAAGGGCAATGCCTTCCCCAACGACTTCCGTCGCGACAGCTACTGCAACGACCTGCAGAAGCAATACGCGGACAAGACCAAGGAAGAGCTGGAAGCAGCCGCGATCCCGGTCAAGGTAGCCGGCCGCATCATGCTCAACCGTGGCTCGTTCATGGTTATCCAGGACATGACTGGCCGTATTCAGGTCTACGTCAACCGCAAGACCCTGCCGGAAGAAACCCTGGCTGCGGTCAAGACCTGGGACCTGGGCGACATCATCAGCGCTGAAGGCACCCTGGCCCGCTCCGGCAAGGGCGACCTGTACGTTGAAATGACCAACGTACGCCTGCTGACCAAGTCGCTGCGCCCGCTGCCCGACAAGCACCACGGCCTGACCGACACCGAGCAGCGCTACCGCCAGCGTTACGTCGACCTGATGGTCAACGAAGAAACCCGCCACACCTTCCGTGTGCGTTCCCAGGTGATCTCGCACATTCGCAAGTTCCTCATCGAGCGCGACTTCCTTGAAGTCGAAACGCCGATGCTGCAGACCATCCCGGGCGGTGCGGCAGCCAAGCCGTTCGAAACCCACCACAACGCCCTGGACATGGCCATGTTCCTGCGTATCGCGCCGGAGCTGTACCTCAAGCGCCTGGTCGTGGGTGGCTTCGAAAAAGTGTTCGAGATCAACCGTAACTTCCGCAACGAAGGCGTTTCGACTCGTCACAACCCTGAATTCACCATGCTTGAGTTCTACCAGGCCTACGCCGACTACCGCGACAACATGGACCTCACCGAGGAACTGTTCCGCGAGCTGGCCCAGCTTGTACTGGGGTCTACCGACGTGCCGTACGGCGACAAGGTCTTCCACTTCGGCGAACCGTTCGTACGCCTCTCGGTGTTCGACTCGATCCTGAAGTACAACCCGGAGCTGACCGCTGCCGATCTGCAAGATGTCGATCGCGCCCGCGACATCGCCAAAAAGGCCGGTGCCAAGGTGCTGGGCCACGAAGGCCTGGGCAAGCTGCAGGTCATGATTTTCGAAGAGCTGGTCGAGCACAAACTGGAGCAGCCGCACTTCATCACCGAGTACCCGTTCGAAGTGTCGCCGCTGGCCCGTCGCAACGATGACAACCCGGCTGTTACCGACCGTTTCGAGCTTTTCATCGGTGGCCGCGAAATCGCCAACGCCTACTCCGAGCTCAACGATGCCGAAGACCAGGCCGAGCGCTTCCTGGCCCAGGTGGCAGAGAAGGACGCGGGTGACGACGAAGCCATGCACTACGACGCCGACTTCGTTCGTGCGCTGGAGTACGGCATGCCGCCGACCGCCGGTGAAGGGATCGGCATCGACCGCCTGGTGATGCTGCTGACCAACTCGCCGTCGATCCGCGACGTGATTCTGTTCCCGCACATGCGTCCGCAGGGCTGAAGACATTGAACGAGCCGCCTTTCGAGGCGGCTTTTTCTTGCCCTAAGCTTTATGTTGCCTGTACCGGCCTCTTCCCGAGCACGCCCACTCCCACACCTGAATGTTGCGGGGTCCCTGTGGGGGCGTGCGTGCCTGCGAAGAAGCCGGCACTGATGAAACACTGCCCATGAGGTATCCCCCGTGACACCCGCCATGCCTGACCAAGGCGCCGCCGGCATCGCCACCGCCGTCGCCGAAAGCGTGCAATACCAAGGCCGCAAGACTGCCCGCCAAGGCAGCGAACAGCGTCGCCAGCTGATTCTCGACGCCGCCATGCGAATTGTCGTGCGCGATGGCGTGCGCGGTGTGCGCCACCGTGCGGTGGCCGCCGAGGCCGGTGTGCCATTGTCAGCCACCACCTACTACTTCAAGGACATCGAAGACCTGCTCACCGACACCTTCGCCCAGTACGTCGAGCGCAGTGCTGCCTACATGGCCAAGCTGTGGGCCAATACCGAGGTGGTGTTGCGCCAACTGCTCGCACAGGGTGATGGCAGCCGGCAGGCGCGTGCGCGGCTGGCGGACGAAGTGGCGCGGATGACCGCCGACTACGTTCAGCGCCAGTTGCTCAACCGCCGTGATTTCCTCATGGCCGAGCAGGCCTTCCGCCAGGAGGCACTGCTGTGCCCGCGCCTGGCCGAGCTGGTGTGCGCCCATGAGCAGATCCTGCTGCACGGCACACGGCAATTGCTGCAGGTGGTGGGCTCGCGGCAACCGGAACAGGACGCCCAAATGTTGACGGCGATTATCGAGCAGATGGAATATCAGGGCCTGCTCAAGGATGCCAGTGCGCAAGCCGATGGGCAGATGCTCGCTATGCTTACCCGATACCTGCAACTGGTGCTGGCATCGGCTTGAGCGAGACCGACTTTTCTAGGAGAACCTGATGAAAGCCTGGCGTGTGGTGTCGTTGACTTTGTCATTCCTGCTGCTGGGCGGTTGTCTGGTGACCTTCCATGAGCCCTTGCCGAGCAACCAGGCGGCGCCCAAGGCCTTGCTTGGCAAGTGGAGCAGCAAGGATGCCTGGGGCGAGCCGCTGAAACTTACCATCAGCCGCAGTGGCGGCGATGCCTACAAGGCGGTCGCCACGGCCAAGGGCAAGGCCCCTGAAGAATACGTGTTCACCGTGTCGCGCCACGGCAACCGCTGGTACCTGTCGGCCGGTGTGCCAAAACGCTTGGGCGGCAATTTCCTGATTGGCGGCTTCGATATCGTCGATGGCAAGGAACTGGTGGTGTACAACCTGGATGTCGAGCAGGTACAGCAGGCAGTGGACAAGAAGGAACTGAACGGGCGCAGCACCGAGGTGCCGGAAGACAACGGCGACGGCGTGCTGATCGACAGCCCGGCGGCGCGGGTACTGGCCTACCTGGACGACCCGGCCAACTCCGACCTGTTCGTCGAAGTAGCGCGGTTCCAGCGCTCCGGCAAATGACCGTGCTGGCGGCTTCGCGGGCAAGCACAGGTTTCGTGTACTAGAAAGGAGTCCCCGGTGGACGAATACCAGCAAACCATCCGTGCCCTGTCCGACCGCATCGTTGCGGCACAGACCCCGATCCGGGTGCTGGACGCGGTGAAGTGGGACGACAACATCCGCCAGGGCTTTCTCAATGCCAAGGGCAAGGAGCCGCCTGCCGTCGATCGCGACTACTACCAGTCGCGTCCACTGTCGTTCGACTCCAGTGCGGTGAAGGCCGAGTTTCAAGGCATCGAGCGCGATATCATCCGCCAGCTCGGCCAGTTCAACCCGGTCGGGCAGATCATGAAGCGCATGTGCCGCGAATACCGCATGGTGGTGCGCATGCTCGAAGCGCGCGGCACCGAAGACTTCGGCCTGATCTCTCAGGAACTGTATGGCGCTGCCTCCGATGCCTTCCATGCCGGTGACCCGACCCTGGCCGACCTCGGCCTGATGTTGTCGGACTATCTGAACAACATCGATGGCCGTGGCGACCTCAAGGATGAGCCCAAGAACCTTACCGCCAAGGAGGCCGTGGACATCCTTCAGCGGCGCCTGAACAAGGTGTTCGGCGAAGCCGAGGGGACCATTCGCGTATTCGAGTCCGATGGCATCGTCGCCGACGCTGCGGCCGGGGCCGACTACATCAAGGTGCGTGCCGACGCCATGTTCAACGCCCGCGACGTGCGCGCCCTGGAGGTGCACGAAGGGTTGGTGCACGTTGGCACCACACTCAACGGCCTGAACCAGCCGATCTGTACCTTCCTGGCCAAGGGCCCGCCCTCGTCGACGGTGACCCAGGAAGGCCTGGCGATCCTCATGGAGGTGATTGCCTTTGCCTCCTACCCCAGCCGCCTGCGCAAGCTCACCAACCGCACCCGTGCCATCCATATGGTCGAGGAGGGCGCAGACTTCATGCAGGTCTACGGCTTTTTCCGCGAGCAGGGCTTTGAAATGGCCCAGAGCTACAGCAACGCCAGCCGGGTGTTCCGCGGTTCGGTGCCCAACGGGCTGCCATTCACCAAGGACTTGTCCTACCTCAAGGGCTTCATCATGGTTTACAACTACATTCAGTTGGCCGTGAAGAAGGGCAAGCTGGAGCAGATCCCGTTGCTGTTCTGTGGCAAAACCACGCTGGAAGACATGCGCACCCTGCGCCAACTGGTCGAGGAAGGGCTGGTCGAGCCGCCCAAGTACCTGCCCGAGCAGTTCCGCGACCTCAACGCGCTGTCGGCCTGGATGTGCTTCTCCAACTTCCTCAACCACCTGAGCCTGGATCGCATTGAAGCCGACTACGCGAACATTCTCTGAGTACTGCCGTCTGCTGGCCGTGAGCCTGGTGCTGCTGGGGCTGGGCGGCTGCAGCAGCCTGTTGTTCTACCCCGAGCCTGGCCAAGCTTTCACTCCCGAGCGGGCCCGGCTGGAATACCGTGATCTGACCCTGACCACTGCAGATGGCGTTCGCTTGCATGGCTGGTGGCTGCCGGCCAAGGCGGGGGTCGAGGTCAAGGGCACGGTGCTGCACCTGCACGGCAACGGCGGCAACCTCCCCGGGCACCTGGGCGGCAGCTACTGGCTGCCGGAGCAGGGCTACCAGGTGTTGATGATCGATTATCGCGGCTATGGCTTGTCCGAGGGGCAGCCGAGCCTGCCGGACGTCTACGAGGACATCGCCACGGCCATCGCCTGGCTCGACCGGGCTCCCGAGGTCAAGGGTAAGCCGCTGGTGCTGCTGGGGCAGAGCCTGGGCGGCGCCATGGCCATTCATTACCTGGCTGCCCATCCCGAGCAGCGCCAGCGCTTCAGTGCGCTGGTGTTCGATGGCGTGCCGGCCAGCTACCGGGCGGTGGGGCGTTATGCGCTCAGCACCTCGTGGATGACCTGGCCGTTGCAGGTGCCGCTGTCGTGGCTGGTGCCGGACGGTGACAGCGCGATCCGCTCGATCGAGAAACTGAGCAGTCCGCCCAAGCTGTTTTTCCACAGCATCGACGACAACCTGGTGCCGCTGGACAATGGCATCCGCCTGTACCAGCACGCGCCGCCGCCGCGGGTGCTGCAACTGACCCGGGGCGGCCACGTGCAGACCTTCGCCGACCCTACGTGGCGCCAGGTGATGCTGCGTTTCCTCGACGACCCCAGCCATTTCAACGGCCTGCGGCGGCTTGCCGAAGTGCCCAATTTCCCAGACGAGAAGAACAAGCAATGAGTGAAGAACGCAACGCCATCCCGCTGATTCTGACCGGGGTTGGCAGCATCATCGTGACGGTGGGGGCCTTGTGGTACTACGGTTACCTGCATTTTGCCAAGCCCGAGGATGCCCTGTTGCTGCAGGATTTCACCATGCTCAAGACGATCCCGGGCGAGGATTACAAGGTCTCGCTCGACCCCGCGCCGCAGGTGGCTCAGTGTATGGATGGCGTGCTGGTGCTGTTCGACACCCAGCAAAAGGGCCTGACCGGCGTGCTGGTGGACAACCGCAAGCGTGCAGTGCGTTGCATGGGCGAGGAAACACCGCAGCGGGTGCAGTGAGTGTTTGGCTGTGTTCGGCGCAGCATTTTTGGCGCCCTCGAGATCGAGCGCCGCCCGCGCGGCGCATCGCGAGCTGCGCTCGCTCCTACATTTGTTTCGGGCCAGTCACGCCTGTGACAGGCGCGCGCGACCGCCTTGTTTTACGACGCGATATCGCGCCATGCGCCAAGGCGTTCGCGCGCAAATCCCCCAGGAATCACTGGCCCGAAACAAGCGTAGGAGCGAGCGCAGCTCGCGATGCGCCGCGCGGGCGGCGCTCGATCTCACAGGCGCCAAAACATTATCGGCGGACAAAGAAAAGCCCCGCGTCGATTGCGGGGCTTCTCATATCAGCTAGCCAGCCTTACTGCTGAACCTGGCTCACCGAGCGTGGTGCCACTGGCTGGTTGTCGTTGGAGATGGTCACCTCCACGCGACGGTTCTGCGCACGGCCCGAGTTGCTGCCGTTGTCAGCCACCGGGTATTCCTTGCCGTAGCCTTGGGACACGACGCGCGCAGGGTCTACGCCGGCACGTACCAGCGCCATGCGCACGCTGTTGGCGCGGCGTTCGGACAGGGTCTGGTTGTAGTTGGCCGAGCCGACGCTGTCGGTGTAGCCCTCGACGATCACCTTGCGCTCCGGGTTTTCCTGGAGGAACTGCGCCAGCTTGGTGATGTTCGGGTAGGCGTTGCTCTTGAGTTCGGCCTTGTTGAAGTCGAACAGCACGTCACCGAAGGTCACCAGCGTACCGCGGTCGGTCTGCTTGGCGTTGAGGCTGTCCTGCAGCTTGGCGATCTGGGCATCGCGGGCGTCCAGCTTGGCTTTGGCACGTTCAGCCGAGGCGTTTTTCAGCTCACCTTCGGCGGTGCGCAGGGCGATGGTCTGCTTGGCCACTTCGACGCGCTGGTTGGTCAGGTAGGCGAGTTGGTCGACTTTCTTCTCGTCTTCACGGTCCATGTAGGCCTTGTCGGCCTTGTTCAGCCAGTCCTGGGCGTCCTTGGTTTCCAGTGCAGCCACTTTGCTCGCTTGCGGGTCGCTCTGCAGCGAGGAGAAATTGGTGCGGGCCGCTTCCAGATTGGCATTAGGGTCGTGCGAGCAGGCAGCAAGACCTACGCTCAGGGCCAGCAGGGCGGGAATCATGACGTGTTTGCGCATAGTGTTCATCCTTTGATCGTGTGCGAAGGCTAAGGTTGGCGGGGCAGGGCTCACTGAGCGCTGCGCAGGCCTTCCTCACGTACGTCCTGAACGCCCTGACGGGCATCCTGCACGGCCTTCTGGGCTTTGGCTGCCTGGGCTTTGCGTTCGGCGAGGCGGGCATCCCACTCGGCCTGTTGGGCCAGGCGCTTGGCCTCGTCGTACTTTTTGTCGTGCATGGCAATTTCGGCCTGCTTGAACTTGTCCTGCGCCGCTTTCATTTCAACAGCGGCAAATTCGGTGCCGCCAGCGCTGACAGCGGAGTTCACGGCGGACTGGGTAACCGCATACTGCTCGGTCGGCGGGTTGCCCGCACAGCCGGCCAGGACCAGGCTACTGCCCAGCGCCAGCGCGGCCAGCTTGAACCCGCGCACGTGAGTGGATGACGGTTTGAAAGTGCGGGTTTTCATGTTGGTCAGCTCCATTGGATCACTCCTGATAACGACGATGTCCGTAGCAGTCCATCGCTCATTCCCTGACAATTTCCGTGCGCTTCAGCTGATCGGTGCACAAGTGCAGGTGTGCAGGGTTTTAGCGTGATGGCTATTGGCTCCGACTGGAGTGTTTTTCCAATAGTTCAGAAAAAAGTCGTGTAATCGGATAACTATTTCTGACTGATCAGTCAGCGGAGGGGGTGCGGAACTTTAGCAGGGCTCAGCGGTATTCCGGGCCTGTGCGAGGCCCGGAATGACGGGGCGGGGGGGTTAATTTTCGCTGTCGTCGCCGGTGTTGCTCAGGCTGTGCAGGTGCTGACGCGACAGCGACAGGAAGCGCGGTGTAGGGCCAACATCCTCGTACAACGGGTCGCCCTCTTCATCGGTGGCGATGACCTGGCGGCCCTGCACGTACGGAAAGCTGGCCTCCAGCTCTTCCAGGGCGGCCGCCACCAGTTCGCCGAGCAGTTCCTCGGCGGTGCGCTTGGGGTACATGTCGATCAACGCGGCCAGGCGCGCCTCGGATTCCAGGTCCAGGTGCAACACATGGCCCGTGCGGCTGAGGGTGCCGGCGGCGTTCTGTTCCCAGTGCTGGGCGAGTTCACGGATTTTCATGATGACCTCTATGGACGCCTGTGAAGGCTGTACTGCATGGGAGTGTGTGCTTTCACTTTAGTTTGCTTTGGCCGATCACGGCTTGCCATCGTCGGCCGGCTGTGGGCACTCTTGGGTGCATGTCTCGGCCTTTTGTGTGCGGGCACCGCGTGGAATGCTCCGCGGGCATGCTCGCTGCCACAGGGATCGGGTAAAGGCTGAAAGGGAAGCAGTGCGCCAGAGCCGCGCCGGAGAGAGGGCCAATGACCGATATCGATGTGCGTTTGCGTGAAGATGTCCATGTGTTGGGTGAGCTGCTGGGCGAAACCATTCGCCAGCAGCATGGCGATGCGTTCTTGCAGAAGATCGAGGATATCCGCCACAGCGCCAAGGCCGACCGCCGCGGCCCCGGCGAGCAACTGAGCTCGACCCTGGCCGACCTTGCCGAAGAAGACCTGCTACCCGTGGCCAGGGCCTTCAACCAGTTCCTCAACCTGGCCAACATGGCCGAGCAATACCAGCTGATCCGCCGCCGCGACGCCGACCAGCCCGAGCCTTTCGAAGCGCGGGTGCTGCCTGAGCTGCTGGCGCGCCTGAAGCAGGCGGGCCACAGCAACGATGCCCTTGCCCGGCAACTGGCCAAGCTGGACATCCAGCTGGTGCTCACCGCGCACCCCACCGAGGTGGCCCGCCGCACGCTGATCCAGAAATACGACGCCATTGCCGGCCAGCTGGCCGCGCAAGACCACCGCGACCTGATCCCGGCCGAAAGGCAGCAGGTGCGCGAGCGCCTGCGCCGGCTGATCGCCGAAGCCTGGCACACTGAAGAAATCCGCCGCACCCGGCCGACGCCGGTAGATGAAGCCAAGTGGGGCTTCGCAGTCATCGAGCATTCGCTCTGGCACGCCATTCCCAGCCATCTGCGCAAGGTCGACAAGGCCTTGCTCGAGGCCACTGGCCTGCGCCTGCCACTTGAGGCAGCGCCGATCCGCTTTGCTTCGTGGATGGGCGGCGACCGTGATGGCAACCCCAACGTGACCGCCGCCGTCACCCGCGAAGTGCTGCTGCTGGCGCGCTGGATGGCCGCCGATTTGTTCCTGCGCGATATCGATGCCCTGGCCGCTGAGCTTTCGATGCAGCAGGCCAATGACGCGCTGCGCGAACGGGTGGGTGACAGCGCCGAACCTTACCGTGCCGTGCTCAAGCAATTGCGTGACCGCCTGCGCGCCACACGTGCCTGGGCCCATTCGGCACTGGCCAGCAGCCAGCCGGCCAGTGCCGAGGTGCTGGTGGACAACCGCGACCTGATCGCGCCGCTGGAGCTGTGCTACCAGTCGCTGCATGAATGCGGCATGGGCGTGATCGCCGAGGGCCCGCTGCTCGACTGCCTGCGCCGAGCCGTCACCTTCGGGTTGTTCCTCGGCCGTCTGGACGTGCGCCAGGACGCTGCCCGCCACCGTGATGCCCTGACCGAAATCACCGATTACCTGGGCCTGGGGCGTTATGCCGACTGGGATGAAGACCAGCGCATCCAGTTCCTCCAGGCCGAGCTGAAAAACCGCAGGCCACTGTTACCCGCACATTTCAAACCACAGGCCGATACCGCCGAAGTGCTGGCCACCTGCCGGGAGGTGGCGGCAGCACCGGCTGCTTCGCTGGGTTCTTATGTCATCTCCATGGCCGGTGCGGCCTCGGACGTACTGGCGGTGCAACTGCTACTCAAGGAAGCTGGGCTGACCCGGCCGATGCGTGTGGTGCCGCTGTTCGAAACCCTGGCCGACCTCGACAACGCCGGGCCGGTGATGCAGCGCCTGCTTGGCCTGCCAGGTTACCGTGCTGGCCTGCGTGGCCCGCAGGAAGTGATGATCGGCTACTCCGACTCGGCCAAGGACGCCGGCACCACGGCAGCGGCCTGGGCGCAGTACCGGGCGCAGGAAAACCTGGTGCGCATCTGTGCCGAGCATCAGGTCGAGCTGCTGCTGTTCCACGGCCGTGGCGGCACGGTAGGTCGGGGTGGTGGCCCGGCCCACGCGGCGATCCTGTCACAGCCCCCGGGGTCGGTGGCGGGTCGGTTCCGCACCACTGAGCAGGGCGAGATGATCCGTTTCAAGTTCGGTTTGCCGGGCATCGCCGAGCAAAACCTCAACCTGTACCTGGCTGCCGTGCTCGAAGCCACGCTGCTGCCACCACCGCCACCGCAGCCAGCCTGGCGCGAGGTAATGGACCAACTGGCCGCCGATGGCGTCAAGGCTTACCGCAGCGTAGTGCGCGAGAACCCCAATTTTGTCGAGTACTTCCGCCAGTCGACGCCGGAGCAGGAACTGGGGCGCCTGCCGCTGGGCAGCCGGCCGGCCAAGCGCCGCGCGGGCGGCATCGAAAGCCTGCGGGCCATTCCGTGGATCTTCGGCTGGACCCAGACCCGGCTGATGCTGCCGGCCTGGTTGGGCTGGGAGACCGCGCTGAGCAATGCGCTGGCGCGGGGCCAAGGTCACCTGCTGGCGCAAATGCGCGAACAGTGGCCCTTCTTCCGCACCCGCATCGACATGCTGGAGATGGTACTGGCCAAGGCTGATGCGCAAATCGCCGAGGCCTACGACGAACGTCTGGTGCAACCGCACTTGCTTCCTTTAGGTGCGCAATTGCGCGACCTATTGTCGCAGTCGTGCAAGGTGGTACTGGGCCTGACCGGGCAACCGGTGCTACTGGCGCACAGCCCCGAGACACTGGAATTCATCAGCCTGCGCAATACCTATCTGGACCCGTTGCACCGCCTGCAAGCCGAGTTGCTGGCCCGCTCGCGCAGCCGCGAAGCCGCTCTGGACAGCCCGTTGGAGCAGGCCCTGCTGGTGACCGTGGCGGGCATTGCCGCCGGGCTGCGCAACACCGGCTAAGGGCAAGCCCGGGTCATGTCTGGCGAGTGCCATGCAGGCCGGGCCCAACGACGGGGCGGGTGGTTGCACTGGGCGCAACCGCCAGCCCGCTCAGCCGCAAGTGGCGCATTCCTGCAACTTTGGGACGCTTGTCTGGCTGCCGGGCGCTGTGTATCTTGAGCAGCCTTCTGACCGATTTGTGGTCATACCCGATTTTCCGGACTCGGCCCAGTTTGCCGAATCCATTGAATTTCATAAAAAAATTTGAGGAGCACGAGATGCGCGTAATTCTGCTGGGAGCTCCCGGGGCCGGTAAAGGTACTCAGGCAAAGTTCATCACCGAAAAGTTCGGTATCCCCCAGATTTCCACCGGTGACATGCTGCGTGCCGCCGTCAAGGCCGGGACCCCGCTGGGCCTGGAACTGAAGAAAGTCATGGATGCCGGCCAGCTGGTTTCCGACGAGCTGATCATCAGCCTGGTCAAGGAGCGCATCGCCCAGCCTGATTGCGCCAATGGCTGCCTGTTCGACGGCTTCCCACGCACCATCCCGCAAGCCGAAGCGATGGTCGCTGCCGGTGTCGACATCGATGCCGTGGTCGAAATTGCCGTGGACGACGAAGAAATCGTCGGCCGCATGGCTGGCCGCCGCGTGCACCTGGCCTCGGGCCGCACCTACCACATTCAGTACAACCCGCCGAAAGTGGAAGGCAAGGACGATGAGACCGGCGAAGAGCTGATCCAGCGCGATGACGACAAGGAAGAAACCGTTCGCCATCGCCTGTCGGTTTACCACAGCCAGACCAAGCCACTGGTGGACTTCTACCAGAAGCTGTCGGCCGCCAATGCCGGCAAGCCGAAGTACAGCCACATCGAAGGCGTTGGCTCGGTTGAAGCCATCACCGCCAAGGTCCTGGCAGCCCTGAGCTGATCCACGCCTGACGCACCCCGACAACGGCCCGCTAGCGGGCCGTTGTCGTTTCAGGGCTGCAACCCACGGCCGCACAGCGGCCCCTCGGGACACAACGGCGCTGCTGCTCTATACTGCCGCTCTTTTTCACTCGCACCTGGATACCCGTTCGATGACCACCCTGTTGGCCCTGGATACCGCCACCGAAGCCTGTTCCGTCGCGCTGCTGCATGACGGCAAGGTAACCAGCCATTACGAGGTGATTCCACGTCAGCACGCGCAGAAGCTGCTGCCGATGATCAAGCAGTTGCTGGCCGAATCCGGCGTCGCGCTGAATACACTGGATGCCATTGCCTTCGGCCGTGGCCCGGGTGCATTCACCGGTGTGCGCATCGCCATCGGTGTGGTCCAGGGCCTGGCCTTCGCGCTGGAGCGTCCGGTGCTGCCGGTGTCCAATCTGGCCGCATTGGCCCAGGGTGCCTTGCGTGAGCATGGCGCGCAGCAGGTGGCGGCCGCCATCGATGCGCGCATGGATGAAGTGTACTGGGGCTGCTACCAGGCCACGGCGGGTGAAATGCGCCTTGTCGGCCGCGAAGCGGTGTTGCCGCCCGAGCAGGTAGCGCTGCCGGTTGGCAGCAACGGCGAGTGGTTCGGTGCTGGTACCGGCTGGGGCTATGCCGAGCGCCTAGCGGTACAGGTGGCGGCCAGCAACCCTGGCGCTTTGCCCAACGCGCTGGACATTCTCAGCCTGGCCAGCTTCGCCTGGGCGCGTGGCGAGGCCATTGTCGCCGAGCAGGCGCAACCGGTGTATCTGCGCGATAATGTAGCTACGCCGAAGAAGCACTGAGTGCTGTTCGTCGGTGGCCCTGAAACCTTCTGTGCGATCTGTGGTCCAGTTATCACTTAAGCATTAGCGACGGAACTCTGATGCTGCTAAATTGCCATCATTGGTCCTGAGTGCTCATGCCATGCGTATCGACGGTTTCTCATCGCAGTCCTACCCGATCAAGCGCACTCCGCGCAAGGCAGTGGTGCGCGACGAGGCCATCGACGATGCCGAGCTGATCGACGACGCAGAAGTCGCTCCGCAGGAAGCCGCCGCCCGACGTCCTGGCGGTGGCCTGCCAGCCCGCCAGCAGGACATGATCTTCCCCCGCGCCCGTGACCGCCGCACCGCCACCGCATTGGCCAGCTACCTGAGCACCGCCGGTTTCACCGACTGGGACATGGAAGTACTGGGGCTCGACCTGTACATTTGACGGGATGAGCCCATCCCCACTGCCTTATTTTCTCGGTTGCCCGTCATGGAGCGAAAACGCCTGGCGTGAGTACCTGTATCCTGCCGACGCCAACACCAATCAGATGCTGGGTTTCTACAGCCAGGTGTTCAATGCCGTCGAGGGCAACACCACCTTCTATGCACGCCCAGCCCCAGGCACCATCGCCCGCTGGGCGCAGGTAATGCCCCAGCACTTTCGTTTCACCGCCAAGTTCCCCCGCGACGTCAGCCACGAAGGCGACCTGCGCGAGCAGCTTGAGCCCGCCTTCGACTTCACCCGCCTGTTGGCCCCGCTTGGCCAGCGCGTATCGCCGTATTGGCTGCAGCTGCCCGCCCAGTTCGGCCCCGCACGGCTGGGCGAGCTTTGCCGGTTTCTCGATGAAATAGCCGTGCCGGTGGCCGTGGAAGTGCGCAACCAGGCGTTTTTCGCCAAGGGGGAGGAAGAACGGTTGCTCAACCGCCTGCTGCATGAGCGCGGCGTGGAGCGCATCTGTCTTGACCCGCGTGCGTTGTTCAGTTGCACCTCGCGTGACCCTGCTGTGCTGCATGCACAGTCGAAGAAGCCCAAGGTACCGCCCCGTCCGGCCGCTTTCAGCCAGCATCCGCAGGTACGCTTCATCGGCCATCCCGAGCTGGAGGCCAACGAGCCCTTCCTCACCCCTTGGGTAGACAAGGTGGCCGGCTGGATTGAAGAAGGCCGCAGCCCCTATATCTTCCTGCATACCTCGGACAACCGTTTGGCCGCAGCCTTGGCCCAGCGTTTTCACCAGCGCCTGATGGCACGTTTGCCGGGCCTGGCACCTTTGCCGGAATTGCCGCGTGCGCCCGAGGTCGAACAACTGGGGCTACTCTGACCTTTCCCTGACTGCCGGAGGTTGACCATGGATGTGCAAACCCTGCGAGCCGAAGCCTTCAAGGCTCTACATGAACGCGACGGAGCGTTCGTCATCCCCAACCCGTGGGACGCCGGCTCTGCCAAGTTGCTGGCCAGCCTCGGCTTCGAGGCGCTGGCCACCACCAGTGCCGGCCTGGCCTTCAGCCTGGGCCGCCCGGATGCCGAAGGCGCCTTGAGCCTGGACGACACGCTGGACAATGCCGGTGAGATCGTGGATGCCACGCCGTTGCCGGTCGCTGCAGACCTGGAGAACGGTTTTGGCGACCTGCCAGAGAATTGCGCGCAGACCATCCTACGCGCTGCGGAAGTGGGCCTGGTGGGCGGTTCCATCGAGGATGCCAGTGGCCGGAGCGATGCGCCTATCTATGACTTTGGCCTGGCGGTGGAGCGCGTACGCGCGGCGGTCCAGGCCGCGCGTGGCCTGCCATTTCCATTCACCCTGTGCGCCCGGGCAGAAAACCTGCTGCACGGGCGTATGGACCTGGACGACACCATTCTGCGCCTGCAAGCCTATGCGGAGGCTGGCGCCGATGTACTGTACGCCCCCGGGCTGCGAACTGTCGAAGAAGTCCGCGCGGTGGTGCAGGCCGTTGCCCCGCGGCCAGTGAACGTGCTGATGGGCATGCCCGGTGTGCCGCTGAGCGTGAACCAGTTGCAGGACCTGGGTGTGCGTCGTATCAGCGTCGGTTCGTCGCTGGCCCGTGCTGCACTGGGGGCCTTCCAGCGGGCGGCGCTGGAAATTCGCGATGAGGGTACGTTCGGCTACGGTGAACAGGCCCTGCCTTTCGCCCAGCTAAACGACCTGTTCCGCCGCTGATGCGGGGCGCGATGGTGCTGCTGGCCGGCCTGCTGTTAGCGACCGGCATGGCATGGTACTTCGGCTGGCGCCTGCCTGCGGTGTGGAACCCATGGGCGCCCTTGGACGTACGCCAGCCGCCCAACCTGCTGACGCCTTACAAGCTTTCGCGCTTGCGCAATGACCCGGCGCTGTGCCGCCAGGCACTGGAAACCAGCCAGCTGCGCTACCGCGCACAGGCCGACAGCCCGGCCTCGGCCAACTGCCCGCTGCAAAACATATGGCGTATCGAAAGCGGCCAGGCGCGCCTCAGCAGCAGTTTCCTGGCCAGTTGCCCGTTGGCGGTGGCCTACGCGCTGTTCGAAAACCATGGCTTGCAGCCGGCGGCCCAGGACGTGTTTGGGCAAGCGGTGACGCAGGTCGACCACCTGGGCAGCTTTGCCTGCCGCAATGTCTACCACCGCAAGCAGGGCCGTTTGAGCCAGCACGCCACGGCCAATGCTCTGGACATCAGCGGCTTTCGCCTGCAGGACGGGCAGCGGATTGTCCTGGCGCGTGACTGGCAGGCGGGTGGGCAGAAGGCGGCGTTCCTGCGCCGGGTACAGCGGGCGGCTTGCGAGAGCTTCAGCACGGTACTGGGGCCGGACTACAACGCTGCGCACCGCAACCACTTCCACCTGGACATGGGGCGCTGGCAGATCTGTCGTTAGCCTCAGGCGTACGCGCGCACGTTGTTCAGCACCACTGGGCGCGCCCAGTGGATGTCGAACTCCAGGTCATTCTGCTGCTTCGCCAGTGTGGCGTCGTCGAAGGGTTCCGGGGCCGGGTCCAGCAGGTTGCTTTCCAGCTCGGCGATGGGCAGGAACAGCGAGCGCGGAGCAGGGCCAGGGCCGGGTTCGGCGATCGGCTGACCCTGGCTCATCACCACCGGGCGCAGCCAGCTGTTGTTGATGTCGAGCTGGCGCTGTTGCTCGATCAGTTCCATGGCGCTGAACGGCTCGGGGGCGGGCGGCAGCAGCTTGGCTTCAAGCTCGGCCTTGGGCAGAAACAACGGTTCGGGCGGCGCCACGATGGTGTCGTGCACCGGGCAGGCGCGCTGGGCGTCGATCATGGCCAGCGCGCGGGCGCCACCGATCGGTTCGCCGCTGTCCTGGTCGTACTTCACGAACGACTGGCTGATGCTGTCTACCGGCTCTTCCTGCTGCTCGGCCATGGCCCGGGCAAAGAAATCCTGCCACAGGTGGCTGACGCCCCCGAGTGCCTGGGTATTCTGCTGGCTGTAGTTGTCGACAGGCGACAAATAGGTCAAGCCGATGGGAAGAGTATCTGACATGGCAGTCGTGCGCGTTGTGCTCTGGCAGAATAGCGGGATATTGCCTGTATCGGCCGTCATGGCCGATACCTTAATGGCTGGGTTCAATTTCTAGGTGTGGAAGATGGAAGAGCAGGGCACAGGTATCCGGGTCGAGGCGCTGTCGGCTGAATTCGAGGCGCAGGCCGCTGCGTGGGCCGAGCGCCTGGCGCTACCGTTGCAGGACGAGGGCGCTGGCTTTGCCGTGCAGGTGGGGGTTGATGGCTTGCAGATCCAGCAGTTGGGCCCGCAGGCTCCGGGGCCGGTACGTGTGGACTTCGTCGAAGGCCAGGCCGCGCATCGCCGGCAGTTTGGCGGCGGCAACGGGCAGATGATCGCCAAGGCCGTGGGCATTGCCCAGGGTGTACGGCCGCAGGTGCTGGATGCCACGGCGGGCCTGGGCAAGGATGCGTTCGTGCTGGCCAGCCTGGGCTGCCAGATGACCCTGATCGAACGCCAGCCATTGATTGCCGCGCTGCTGGAAGATGGCTTGGCGCGGGCGCGGACGGATGATGAGGTCGGCCCCATCGTCGGGCGCATGCGCCTGCTGACTGGCAACGCTATCGAGCGCATGCGCAGTTGGGAAGGCGATGCGCCGCAGGTGATCTACCTTGACCCGATGTTCCCGCACCGCGACAAGAGTGCGTTGGTGAAAAAGGAAATGCGTGTGTTCCGGCCTTTGGTCGGTGACGACCTGGATGCCCCGGCCCTGCTCGAAGCCGCCCTGGCGCTGGCCAGCCACCGGGTGGTGGTGAAGCGCCCGCGCAAAGCGCCGATCATCGACGGGCCAAAGCCAAGCCATAGCCTGGAGGGCAAGTCGAGCCGGTATGACATTTACCCCAAGAAAGCGCTGAAAGCCTGATTTCTGGCGCGTGTGTGGGCCCTTTGCGGTCAAAGCCGCAAAGAGGCCCGCACAGGCATTCAGGTATCAGGGTTTGAATGCCCGCAAGAACACCCCCACCACCTCGCGCACATGCGCCTCGGCCTCGTCCCCCTCCAAGGGCGCTGCGCACCCCAGCAGCAAGCGGTAATCCGGCGCCCCCTTGACCAGGCAGAAGAAGTGCTCCGCCGCACGCAGCGGGTTGTCGATGCGCAGCAGCCCACGCTCATGCGCCCCGCGCAGCAGCGCCTCCATCCCAGCCAGTACGCGCTTGGGTCCGGCCTCGTAGAAGTATTCGCCAAAGCTGGGGTCCAGGCTGCCCTGGGCCATGATCAGGCGGCTGAGCTTGACCGCTTCGTCACTGCTGATTAGGGCCTGGAAGTTGCGGGCGATGGTCAGCAGCACTTCTTCCACCGGTACCCCCTCGGGATACTCGAACAGCAGGTCAGGCAACTGGATCTGGCACGTGGCCATCACCGCCGAGCAGAACAGTGTCTGCTTGTCGGTGAAGTGACTGTACACGGTCAGTTTTGAAACACCTGCCGCCGCAGCGACCGCATCCATGCTGGTGTTGGCGTAACCAAGGCTGAGGAACAGGGCCTTGGCGGCCTCGAGAATCGCCTCGCGTTTGGCCAGGTCCTTTGGCCGGCCTGGGCCTATGGGTGCGTCGTTGGGCATTGTGGTCTGCATCTGGTTTAAGAATCACCATCTTAACGGGTCAGCCGCGATCCGGCTAAACACCAGCGCACATTTCCCTGCGGCCTATGAGCGGGCAGTTGATCGACAAGCGCGGTGCCGTTCAGCCGCCGCCTGATCTCACAGGCGCCAGAGGGCTCCAGCCAAGTCGTCGAAAAACCAGCGCATGCCCTTCCCGACATCGTTGCGCTGATTTAATATACCAGCCAGTACAAATATTAAATGTGCACTTCGCGAAAGGATTCATCATGTTGCGCCATGCCTTGTCCATCGCTCTGCCCGCCGCCGCTGCCCTGCTTCTGGCGGCGTGTGGCCAGGAAGCTGCCCCACCCGCCGCGCCACGCCCGGCACTGGTGGTGCAGCCGCAGCCTGCCGAAGCCGCTGCCGACAGTTACCCCGGTGAAGTGCGCGCGCGCTTCGAGCCGGAGCTGGCCTTCCGCATTGGCGGCAAGGTCAGCAAGCGCCTGGTGGAGGAGGGGCAGCGGGTCAAGGCCGACCAACCGCTGGCCGAGCTGGACCCGCAGGACGTACGCCTGCAACTTGAGGCCAACCGCGCCCAGCTGGCGGCTGCCGAAGCCAACCTGGCATTGGTGCGCGCCGAGCGTGATCGCTACCAGAAGCTGCTGGAACGGCAAATGGTCAGCCACTCCCAGTTCGACAACGCCGAAAACCTCTACCGCGCCGGCCTTGCCCGGCTGAAGCAGGCCAAAGCGGAGTTCGATGTGGCCGGCAATCAGGCCGAATATGCCGTGCTGCGCGCGCCGCAGGCCGGTGTGGTGGCCAAGCGTCAGGTTGAAGTGGGCCAGGTGGTTGCCGCCGGGCAAACCGTGTTCACCCTGGCTACTGATGGTGAGCGAGAAGTGGCCATCGGCCTGCCGGAGCAGCAGTTCGCCCGTTTCGCTGTGGGCCAACCGGTGAGCGTGGAGTTGTGGTCGCACCCGCAGGCGCGTTTCCAGGGGCGCATTCGCGAGCTGTCACCGGCTGCCGACCCGCGCTCGCGCACGTTCGCGGCGCGTATCGCCTTTACCACGGCCGCCGTACCGGCTGAATTGGGCCAAAGCGCCCGTGTGTTCATCGCCAAGGATGGGCTGATCCCGCTGGCGGTACCGCTGTCGGCAGTGACTGCGGAAAATGGTCAGGCCTACGTCTGGCGGGTGAGCAAGGAAAGCCGGCTGGAGCGGGTGACGGTGCGTCTGGGGGCTTATGGCAGCGACAGTGTACCGGTGCTCGAGGGCCTGGCCCCGGGTGACTGGGTGGTTGCCGCGGGTGGCCATGTACTGCGGGAGGGCCAGGAGGTACGCCCGGTTGACCGCAGCAACCGTGTAGTGAACCTGACGGCCAAGGAGTAAGTCCCGATGGGTTTCAATCTTTCTGCCTGGGCGCTGCGCAACCGCCAGATCGTCCTGTTCCTGATGATCCTGCTGGCGGCCATCGGCGCCATGTCCTACACCAAGCTGGGCCAGAGCGAAGACCCGCCGTTCACCTTCAAGGCCATGGTCATCCGCACCCTTTGGCCGGGGGCCACGGCGGAGGAAGTGTCACGCCAGGTGACCGAGCGCATCGAGAAAAAGCTGATGGAAACCGGCGAGTACGAGAGGATCGTCTCGTTCTCCCGCCCCGGCGAATCACAAGTCACCTTCATGGCCCGCGACTCGCTGCATTCCAAGGACATCCCCGAACTGTGGTACCAGATCCGCAAAAAGGTCGCGGACATTCGCCACACCCTGCCGCCAGAAATCCAGGGGCCGTTTTTCAACGACGAGTTCGGCACCACCTTCGGCAACATCTACGCGCTGACCGGTGAGGGCTTCGATTATGCGGTGCTCAAGGATTACGCCGACCGCATCCAGATCCAGCTGCAGCGGGTCAAGGACGTGGGCAAGGTCGAGCTGATCGGCCTGCAGGACGAGAAAGTCTGGATCGAGCTGTCCAACCTCAAGCTGGCCACGCTCGGTGTGCCGCTGGAGGCTGTGCAGAAGGCCCTGCAAGAGCAGAACGCGGTCAGCACAGCCGGCTTCTTCGAAACCCCTAGCGAGCGCCTGCAACTGCGGGTGAGCGGGCGCTTCGACAGCGTCGAGCAGATTCGCCAGTTCCCCATCCGCGTGGGTGACCGCACCTTCCGTATCGGCGATGTGGCCGAAGTGCACCGTGGCTTCAATGACCCACCCGCACCGCGGATGCGCTTCATGGGCGAAGATGCCATTGGCCTGGCGGTATCGATGAAGGATGGCGGCGATATCCTGATGCTGGGCAAGGCGCTGGAAGGCGAGTTCGAACGGCTGGCGCACAACTTGCCGGCCGGCATGGAGCTGCGCAAGGTCTCGGACCAGCCGGCAGCGGTCAAGGCCGGTGTGGGCGAGTTCGTCCAGGTACTGGCCGAGGCGCTGGTCATCGTGTTGCTGGTGAGCTTCTTCTCGCTGGGCCTGCGCACCGGCCTGGTGGTGGCACTGGCGATCCCGCTGGTGCTGGCCATGACCTTTGCCGCCATGCATTACTTTGGTATCGGCCTGCACAAGATTTCGCTCGGTGCACTGGTGCTGGCCTTGGGCCTGCTGGTGGACGATGCGATCATTGCCGTGGAAATGATGGCGATCAAGATGGAGCAGGGCTACGACCGCCTGAAGGCGGCCAGCCATGCCTGGACCAGCACCGCCTTCCCGATGCTGACTGGCACCCTGATCACCGCGGCAGGCTTTCTGCCAATTGCCACGGCCGCCTCCAGCACCGGCGAATACACCCGTTCGATCTTCCAGGTGGTGACCATTGCCTTGCTCACGTCTTGGGTCGCGGCCGTGGTGTTCGTGCCTTACCTGGGCGAACGCCTGCTGCCGGACCTGGCCAGGCTGCACGCCGCCCGCCATGGCAAGGACGGCCACGCACCGGACCCGTACGCCACGCCGTTCTATCAGCGCGTCCGGCGGGTGGTGGAATGGTGCGTGCGGCGCCGTAAAACGGTGATCCTGCTGACCATTGCCGCTTTTGTCGGCAGCATTTTGCTGTTCCGCTTCGTGCCCCAGCAGTTTTTCCCGGCCTCTGGGCGGCCGGAGCTAATGGTCGATCTGAAGCTGGGCGAAGGCGCTTCGCTGACCAATACCGCCCAGCGGGTCAAGCAACTGGAGGCGCTGTTGAAGCAGCAGGACGGCATCGTCAACTACGTGGCCTATGTGGGCACCGGTTCGCCGCGCTTCTACTTGCCACTGGACCAGCAACTGCCGGCAGCCAGCTTCGCCCAGTTCGTGGTGCTGGCCAAGTCGATGGAAGACCGCGAGCGTTTGCGCAGCTGGCTGATCAGCACCGTCGACCAGCAGTTCCCGGACTTGCGCGCCCGCGTTACCCGCCTGGAAAACGGCCCGCCCGTGGGCTACCCGGTGCAGTTCCGGGTCACCGGCGAGCATATCGAACAAGCCCGTGCCCTGGCCCGTGAAGTGGCTGACAAGGTGCGCGAGAACCCGCATGTGGTGAACGTACACCTGGACTGGGAAGAACCGAGCAAAGCGGTGTTCCTCGAGATTGACCAGGACCGTGCCCGCGCGCTGGGGGTGAGTACCGCGCACCTGGCGAGCTTCCTGCAGAGCTCGTTGATCGGCAGCACGGTCAGCCAGTACCGCGAGGACAACGAGCTGATCGAGATCCTGCTGCGCGGTACGCTGCAGGAGCGTAGCGAGCTGGGCAACCTCGGCAGCCTGGCGTTGCCCACCGATAACGGCCAGAGCGTGGCGCTGTCGCAGGTAGCGACCCTGGAGTACGGCTTCGAGGAAGGCATCATCTGGCACCGCAACCGCCTGCCGACGGTGACCGTGCGCGCCGATATCTACGACAAGGAGCAACCGGCCACGTTGGTGAAACAGATCGAGCCGACGCTGCGGGAGATACGTGCCAAGCTGCCGGACGGCTACCTGCTGGAAGTGGGCGGTACGGTTGAAGATTCCGAGCGCGGGCAGAAGTCGGTGAATGCCGGTATGCCATTGTTCATCGTGGTGGTGCTGAGCTTGCTGATGATCCAGTTGCGCAGCTTCTCGCGCACGGTGATGGTGTTCCTTACCGCGCCGCTGGGGCTGATTGGCGTGACCCTGTTCCTGCTGGTGTTCCGCCAGCCGTTCGGCTTTGTCGCCATGCTCGGCACCATTGCCCTGGCGGGGATGATCATGCGCAACTCAGTCATTTTGGTGGACCAGATCGAGCAGGACATTGCGGCGGGTATGGAGCGTTGGCAGGCGATCATCGAGGCCACGGTGCGGCGCTTCCGCCCGATCGTTCTGACTGCGCTGGCGGCAGTGCTGGCGATGATCCCGTTGTCGCGCAGTGTGTTCTACGGGCCGATGGCGGTGGCGATCATGGGAGGGTTGATCGTGGCCACGGCGCTGACGCTGTTGTTCCTGCCGGCGTTGTATGCGGCGTGGTTCAGGGTCAAGAAAGGCTGAAGACCAGCGGGTGCCTGTGGGAGCGGGCTTGTCCCGCGAAGCATCCAACACGGTGCATGGCACCGGCTTCGCCGGTGTTCGCGGGACAAGCCCGCTCCCACAGGGATTGCACTAGATTCTAGAAATTGAGCAAGCCAGTTGTTTCCCCAGGTACTGCATCAGCCTCAAGCCCGCTGGGCCATCAGAGGGCGCCGAAGACCTTCTTGGCGAGGCTGGTAGCTGCCTGCGCCGGGTTCTGGCGAATGCTCTGCTCTTGCTTGCCGATCATCTCGAACAGGCCGTCCAGCGCTTTTTCGGTCACATAGTTCTCGATATTGGCGTCATCCTTGACCAGCCCCAGGCCTTTGGCCTGGGCGGCGAAGGCATTGTACTGCTGGACCACGCCAACCTTGTCGGTAGCCTGCTTGACGATTGGCAGGAACTTGGCGCGGATCTGGTCGCGGCTGCTCTTGTTCAGGTACTGGGTGGCCGAGTCGGCACCGCCGCTGAGGATGCCCTTGGCGTCGGTCACGCTCATGTTCTTCACGGCATCCACCAGAATCGCCTGGGCCTGTGGCACGGCAGCCTCGGCAGCATTGTTCATGCTGGTTTCCAGGGCTTCGACCTGTTCACCCTTGCCGAACATCTTCATCGCCTTGGCTGCCTTGCCCAGGTTGCCCGGCAGTTCGATGCGCACGTCCGGGTTATTGCTGAAGCCACCGGGGGTGCTCAGTTGCTTGACCGCCAGTTGAGCGCCTTGGGTCAGGGCATCCTTCAAGCCACCGGTGGCGTCTTTCTGGCTCAGGTCGCCCAGCGACAGGGCCAAGGCGCTGGCCGACAGCAGCAAGCCGGCGCACAGGGTGGTGAAGCGCAGGGAAGTGCGGATCATGAAGCTTTCCTTGTAAACGGATGAATACGGGTATCAGCGAACCTGGTCGACCTTGACGCGCACGGGCTGCGCATCACTGCCGTCGAGCATGACAGCGTGGTGTTCGGTGTTGATGAACAGCAGCTTGCCATCCAGCTCGATGCGTGCGCTCACCGCATAGCGGTGGCCGGGCTTGACCTGGCTCGGGTCGTAGGTGAGGTGGAACGGCAGCGGCACGTTGCCTTTGACCGGGCCGGCCTGGCGCGCCAGGGTTACCGCCGGGGCGTCCATCAGCGATACGTCCTGCAGCGCTACGCTGAGGGTGGCGGCAGGTGGCAGGGCGATGCGCTGCAGGTAGAAGACTTCACCCTCCAGACTGGCCTGGTTGGAAGGGGTTTGGCTGGAACAGGCTGCGAGCAGTGATGCGCAACACAGCATAAAGAGCTTTTTCATGGAATCTCCGTGGTCCTTGGAGCCGGCTTGTGGCCAACCCCAGGGACTTTAGCGGATTTTCCCGTCGGATAAAGCCTCAGATGGTCGAAGTTTCCAGCCCGTCTTCCCGGTGCAGGGCCACCTGGCGGATCGACAGGCGCAACTCGGCTGACAGCACACGCTTGGCCACGCCCTCGGCCAGCTCGCCGAGCTTGTCGTGGTAGCCCAGCTTGCCTTGGGTGTCGGTGTGCAGCACGCCTTGCTGGAGTAACGTCTGGATGAAGTGGCGGAACAGCGTCTTGTCGAAGAACTCCGGCGCGTTCAAGCCATGCAGGATCGACAGGCGCTGGGCCATCATTACGCACAGGTCTTCCAGTTCTTCGGCGCTCAGGCTGTTCTGGCCGCTGTTGAGCAGCAGCGAAGTGGCCATGTAGAAACGCTGCAGGGTCTGGGTGATGGTGCGGGCAAGCAGGGTCAGCAGCACGAACTGCCGCGAGCTGGGCGCCGGGCGCACGTACAGGTCGTTGTCCTGGCGCAGCAGTCCCTGTTCGACCAGTGCAGCCAGCCATTGGTCAATGACGTCGTCCAGCTGCTCTGGCGTCCAGCGCAGGAACAGCTCGGCCTGCAGGTACGGGTACAACGCATGCACATACTGGCCCAGCAGTTCGCGGCTCATGCGCGAGCTGCTGAGGAAAAAACTGGCCAGCAGTGCCGGCAGGGCGAAGATGTGCAGCACGTTGTTGCGGTAATACGTCATCAGCACCGCATTGCCTTCATCCAGGTACAGGATGCGGCCCAGAGCGTCCTTCTGTTCGGCTATCAGGTTCATGCTGCGCACGTGTTCGATCAGCGCCTGGCCGTCACCTTCGGGCAGGGTAGTGTGTGGCGAGTAGGGCACGCGACGCAGCAGGGCCAGGTACAGGTCGAGCACCCGGGTCAGGGCGCGCTCGTCCAGCGCCAGGCGGCTGGTGGACAGCAGCGCCATTGCCACCAGGTTGACTGGGTTGATCGCCGCCGCCTCGTTCAGGTGGCGGGCCACGGTCTCGCCCAGGCGTGTGGTGGTTGCGTTGAGCCAGTCCGGGCGGTACTGCGGGCCGTGCTCCTGTTCACGCCAGCCGGGCTGCTGCTGGTCGAGGAAGCCGGCCAGGCGGATCGGTTCGCCGAAGTTGACGTAGACCTGGCCGAACCGCTGCTTGAGCGCGCCGAACACCTTGAAGATGTCGAACACCGACTCCTTCTTCTTGCTGGCACCGCGCAGCTCGCCGAGGTAGGTGCGGCCTTCGAGCACCCGCTCGTAGCCGATGTACACCGGGACGAACACGATCGGTGTGCGCGACGAGCGCAGGAAGCTACGCAGGGTGATGGCCAGCATCCCGGTGCGTGGCTGCAGCATGCGCCCAGTACGCGAGCGGCCGCCTTCGACGAAGTACTCGACCGGGAAGCCCTTGGTGTACAGGGTATGCAGGTATTCGTTGAACACTGCGGTGTACAGCGGGTTGCCCTTGAACGTGCGGCGCATGAAGAAGGCGCCGCCACGGCGCAGGAGGTTGCCCACCACCGGCATGTTGAGGTTGATGCCCGCCGCCACATGCGGCGGGGTGAGCCCGTTGCGGAACAGCAGGTACGACAGCAGCAGGTAGTCGATGTGGCTGCGGTGGCACGGCACGTAGATCACTTCGTGGCCGGGCGCGATGCCTTGCACCTGTTCGATGTGATTGACCTTGATGCCGTCGTAGATCTTGTTCCAGAACCAACTGAGCACCACCTCAAGGAAGCGGATGGCGGTGTAGGTGTAGTCCGAGGCGATTTCATTGCCGTAGCGCAGCGCCTGGGCTTCGGCCTTGGCCAGCGGCAGGTTCTCGCGTTGCGCCTCGTCGGTGATGGCCTGGCGTACCAGCGGGGCGTGGACCAGCCCTTTGACCAGGTTGCGTCGGTGCGAGATGTCCGGGCCGATGACGGCGGTCTTGAGGTTGCGAAAGTGCACGCGCATCAGGCGTTGGGCCATGCGCACGGTGCGCTCGTGGCCCTTGTTGTGCTGCACCAGTTCACGCAGGTGAATCGGTGCGGAGAACTGCACCCGGGTCTTGCGCCCCAGGATCAGTACGGTCAGTAGCCGGCGCAGGCGCCCGGTTACCGCCCAGCTGTCGGCGAACAGCAGCTTCCACGGGCTGGACTCACTGGCCGGGGTCTGGCCCCAGAACACGCTGACAGGAATGATCTGCGCATCTTCTTCGGCATGCTGGCTGACGGCAGCCACCAGGCGCTCGAGCGTGGGCGGCGCGCCGCTTTTGTCCTGCCGGCCGAGCCAGTCCGGGTCGGGTGTCAGGTAGAAGAACGCGGCGGGTTCCTGCAGTGGGCCCACGGCTACCGGCAGCACCGGGCGTGGCAGCCCGGCCTTGGTGCATTCGTGGTCGAGCACGGCCAGGTCGGTGAGCGCCGGTGACGGCAGGGCATAGAACACTGGCCGGCTGCGGTCCAGGTTCAACGACATCGAGGACTGGTTGATGGTCTCGGAGCGCACCCACAGGTACAACAGGCGACGCAGGGCGCCGAAGATCATGCGGCGCAGGGGGGAACGGGTCATGGGGTGTGTGCCCTGGGTGAGATGTTCAGATGGGTATCCAGCCATTTAGTCTGCCGTATGTGCGCAAGTTCAGCAAAAATCGGCCATCAGCGGGAGCGTCATCAATTTTTTTTGTTCTGTGTCATATACTCGGCCTGCCACTTGCAGGATATTTCGACAAGCGGCGTTGGTGCGGGGCAGGTGACCCCATGCCTACAAGGCGATTTTCACAATAAAAATCCGGAGTAGTTCAGATGTCGTCTCGTGAGACTGGGAATGTAAAGTGGTTCAACGATGCCAAGGGTTATGGCTTCATTCAGCGCGAAGGTGGTGCGGATGTGTTCGTCCACTATCGGGCGATCCGCGGTGAGGGGCATCGTACCCTGGTCGAAGGGCAGCGCGTGGAATACGCCTGCGTGCAGGGCCAGAAAGGCCTGCAAGCCGAAGACGTAGTGGGCCTCTGAGCCTCATGATGTAACGGTTTGTTGAGGGAGCCGGCTTGCCGGCGATTACCGGCGAAACCGGTGCCGGGCACCGTGCTGCCTGCATCGCCGGCCAGCCGGGCTCCCACAAAAAATACCGCTCAGGAAGTACGCCAGGTGATTTCCTCTTCACCGTCGGCACTGATACGGACCCAACGGTCGGCATCTTCTTCGCCGTCTTCCTCGACCCAGCCTCCCGGCGCGCAGCGCACTTCCACACCCAGTGCGGCGAATGCAGCGCGGGCGCAGGCCACGTCATCGTCCCAGGGCGTCTGGTCGCTTTCCAGGTACAGGCTGTTCCATTTCCCTACAGCCTTCGGTAACCAGGTGACCGGAATGTTACCGGCCAGGCATTTGAAGGTATGGCCTTTCTGCTGCCATTCGCTGCACGGGCCGATTGCCTGGGCGAGCCACTCGGCAATCTGCTTGTGGTCGACGTCGGCGTCCTTCAGGTAGATCTCGATATCAGGTTGGCGCATAAGGGCTCCGGGTGTGCTCAGTCTTGGCGCACGAAATAGTCATAACGCATGGAAACCGTGACCTCGAACGGCTCGGGCTGGTCGATCACCCGTGCACGTTTTTCTGCGCTGGCGCGCCAGCCGTGCGGGGTCATGGCCAGCAGGTCGGCGCGGGCCTTGGGCGCGGCCAGGCTCAGGCGGAACTCAAGGGTTTCGCTATGGGCATGGGCCATGCCTTCGGGCACCAGGGCCAGGTGCTTGTCGTCGGCGTAAGGGCGCACTTCATCGTAGAGCACCTCACGCAGTTGCATCAGGTGGCCGCTGGTCGGGCCAACGCGCATCAGGCCGCCGCCGGGGCTGAGCAGGCGCTTGGCCTCGGCCCAGTCCAGCGGGCTGAACACGCTGGCGATGAACTGGCAACTGGCGTCGGCCAGCGGAACGCGAGCCATGCTGGCGACCATCCAGGTCACCTCTGGCGCCCGACGGCAGGCACGCTTGACCGCCTCGCGAGAGATGTCCAGGGCGTAACCCTCTGCGTTTGGCAGGGCCTCGGCCAGTTGCGCGGTGTAGTAACCCTCGCCGCAGCCAATATCCAGCCAGGCACCGGGCTGGCGCTCGGCGGCCAGCTCGGCCAGGCGACGGGCCACGGGGGCGTAATGGCCGCCATCGAGGAAGTTGCGGCGAGCCTCGACCATGGCCTGGTTGTCACCCGGGTCGCGGCTGTTCTTGTGCTGTACCGGCAGCAGGTTCAGGTAACCCTGGCGGGCGCGGTCGAAGCGGTGGCCTGCCGGGCAGGCCACACCGTTGTCGAGCCGGCTCAGCGGCGCCTGGCAAAGGGGGCAGGCAAGCATCAGGCGAGCAACCGGACCAGGGTCTGGTAGTAGATTTCTGTCAGCAGGTCGAGGTCGCTGGCCAGGATCCGTTCATCCACCTGGTGGATGGTGGCGTTGACCGGGCCCAACTCGACCACCTGGGTACCCATGGTGGCGATGAAGCGGCCATCGGAAGTGCCGCCACTGGTCGAGGGCTCGGTTTCGCGGCCGGTAACCCCTTTGATACTGGCTGCCACCGCGTCCAGCAGTTCGCCCGGTTCGGTGAGGAACGGCAGCCCAGACAGGGCCCAGTCAATCGACCAGTCCAGCTCGTGCTTGTCGAGAATCGCCGACACCCGGGCCTGCAGGCCTTCGACGGTGGACTCGGTAGAGAAGCGGAAGTTGAACAGCGCGGTCAGCTCGCCCGGAACCACGTTGGTAGCACCGGTACCGGAATTGAGGTTGGAGATCTGGAAGCTGGTTGGCGGGAAAAACGCATTGCCTTCGTCCCAGTGCTCGGCAGCCAGCTCGGCCAGGGCCGGGGCGGCCAGGTGGATCGGGTTGCGCGCCAGGTGCGGGTAGGCGACATGGCCCTGCTTGCCGCGCACGGTCAGTTTGGCGCCGAGCGAACCACGGCGGCCGTTTTTCACCACGTCACCCAGCAGGGTGGTGCTGGAAGGCTCGCCGACAATGCACCAGTCCAGGCGCTCGTTGCGGGCTTTCAGACGCTCGACAACGGCCTTGGTGCCATGGTGGGCCGGACCTTCTTCGTCGCTGGTGATCAGGAAGGCCACCTTGCCGCGGTGGTTCGGGTAGTCCTGCACGAAGCGCTCGCTGGCAATCACCATCGAGGCCAGGCTGCCTTTCATGTCGGCAGCGCCGCGGCCACAGAGCATGCCGTCAGCGTCGATCAGGGCCTCGAACGGCTCGTGCTGCCATTGCTGTACCGGGCCGGTAGGCACCACGTCGGTGTGGCCAGCGAAGCACAGCACCGGGCCATCCTGGTTGCCGTGGCTGGCCCAGAAGTTGTCGACGTCTTCAATGCGCATCGGCTCCAGCTGAAAACCGACGGCGCCCAGACGGTTCATCATCTGCGCCTGGCAATCGGCGTCGACAGGGGTGACCGAGGGGCGACGGATCAGGTCGCAGGCCAGTTGAAGGGTAGGCGAGAGCTCGGCAGGGGCCGTCATGGGGAACTCCGGGGCAAGGCAAGGCGGGGAAATCTGAGGGGCGTTATCTTATATCAAACCGATGTGGCAGTGGGGCCGCGTTGCGGCCCATTCGCGGCACAAGGCCGCTCCCACCAGGATGACCGCCGCCCATCAGGCATGTGCATTACCTGTGGGAGCGGCCTTGTGCCGCGAATGGGCTGCAAAGCAGCCCCGGCAATCTCAAGCCTGCTGCGCTTCGGCAGCCTTTTCTGCGGGCTTGGGCAGCGACGACAGGAACGCCATCACCAGCGCTGCCACATAAGGCAACGACTGCACCAGCAACATCGCCACCCAGAAGCGCATGTCCGAACTCGGCAGCCCCTGCACCAGGTAGATACCCAACGCCGCGCCCCACAGCAGCAACATGATGAACAGCTCTTCCCGCGCTTCGGAGATCGCCACCAGCAACCCATGGCTGTCGGCATTCTTCGGCGTGCGGAAGAACGGCATGCTGCTGGTGAAGAAACCGTACAGCACCGCCTTGGCGATGGTGTGCGACAGCGCCAGCCCCGCCAGCGCCGCAGCAAAGGCATCCTTCATGTTCACCCCTACCGCACGGCGGTAGAGGAAGACGATCTTGCCAACCTTGAAGAAGAACAGCGCCAGCGGCGGGATGGCGAAGATCATCAGCGGCGGGTCGACCCGGTGCGGCACGATGATCATCGCGGCCGACCACAACAGCGCGCCGACGGTGAAGAAGATGTTCATGCCATCGGCGATCCACGGCAGCCAGCCTGCCAGGAAGTGGTAGCGTTGGCCACGGGTCAGCTCGCTGCCCTTGCCGCGCAACAAGGCGCCGGCGTGGTGCTTGATGATCTGGATGGCGCCGTAGGCCCAGCGGAAGCGCTGCTTCTTGAAGTCGATGAAGGTGTCGGGCATCAGGCCCTTGCCGTAGCTGTTATGGGCGTAGGCTGCCGACAGGCCTTTCTCAAACACGCGCAGGCCCAGTTCGGCGTCCTCGCAGATACACCACTCGGCCCAGCCCAGCTCTTGCAGCACGCTGCGCCGGGTCATGGTCATGGTGCCGTGCTGGATGATTGCGTCACGGTCGTTGCGGGTGACCATGCCAATGTGGAAGAAGCCCTTGTACTCGCTGTAGCACAGCTTCTTGAACGCGCTTTCGTGCTGATCGCGGTAGTCCTGCGGCGACTGCACCACGGCAATTTTCGGGTCGGCGAAGTGCGGGACCATGTGCTTGAGCCAGTTGCGGTCGACGCAGTAGTCCGAGTCGATCACCGCAATCACTTCGGCGTCCTTGGCGGTGTGGGGAAGCAGGTAGTTCAGCGCGCCGCCCTTGAAACCGGCCAGGGGCGCAACGTGGAAGAACTTGAAGCGTTCGCCAAGCTTCTCGCAGTGGGCCTTGAGCGGTTCCCACACGGCCGGGTCCTTGGTGTTGTTGTCGATCACCAGCACTTCGTAATCGGGGTAGTCGAGCGCGGCCAGGGCGTCGAGGGTCTGCTTCACCATCTCTGGCGGCTCGTTGTAGCACGGCACATGCACCGATACCTTGGGGCGGTAGGCGCTGTCGGTCTGCACCGGCAGGAACTCGCGGCGGCGCTTGTGTATCCACACCGCCTCGGCCAGCTCATGCGCCTCGGTCAGCAGTACGATGAACACGCCCAGTGCACCGAGCGCCAGTAACACGCCCACGGTCAGGCTGAACCAGGTGCTGTATTGCTGGCTGTAGTCGTAGGCGATCCACACCAGCACCGACCCGCACAGGAAGGTGATGAAGGTCAGGAACGTACGGCCGCGCTGGCGCAGGGCCGAGCCGTCGATGAACAGCACCATCAGGGCAATCATCGCCAATACCACCGAGGCCACCGCCAAGGCACGCCACTGCGGGATCGCCACCACCGGCCCCTCGAAGTTGAACTTCTGCTGGCGCTCGGCGTTGTAGACGCCCCAGTAGGCACCTACCGAGCCTTCGTCGCTGGCCTTCCACGGCTGGTCATAGGCTTCGATGACAAAGTAGTTGTAGCCGCGGCGGTTGAGGGTGTTGACCAGGGTGCGCAGGTAGATGGCCTGGTCAGCCTGGGTGGCATCGGCGCCGCCGCGCATGCGGCCGTTGCTCGGCCAGCCGACTTCCGACAACAGCAGCGGCTTACGCGGGAACTGGTGCTTCAGCTCACGCGCCCGGTCGAGTACGAACTCGACCGAGTCTTTCATTGGCACGAATTCCCAGTAGGGCAGGATGTGTGCGGCAATCAGGTCGACATGCTTGGCCAGCTGCGGGTTTTCTTTCCAGATGTGCCATTGTTCGCTGGTGGTCACGGGTACCTTGACCGCGGCACGCACCCGGTCCAGGTACTGGATGAGGTTCTCCGGTGTGACTTCTTTGCGGAACAGCGCCTCGTTGCCAACAACAACCCGCACGACGCTGCGCGAATTGTTGGCCAGCTCGATGGCCGTGGCGATTTCACGCTCGTTGCGCTCCAGGTCCGGGCTGATCCAGATGCCCAGCGTCACCCGCAAGCCGAATTCCTCGGCCAGCCGCGGGATATCTGCCTGGGTACCCTCCACGGTGTAGATACGGATACTGTCGGTCAGTTTGCTCAGTTGCTCCAGGTCCTGACGCATTTCTTGGTCATTGGGGTACTGGCCCTTCTGCGGGCTTTCGCCCAGGCGGAATGGCGAATACGAGAAACCGGAGATCTGTTCTGGCCAGGCAGGCGCGGAAACCGGGCGATTGATCAGTGCCCAGAACCCGGTGAACAACGCGGCGATGGCCAGGACCACGACCAGGTTCAGGCCGAATTTACGTGAAGACATTGTCGTCCATTTGTGTCGAAGAGATAGGACATTAAAGCAGGGTTGGCAGTCTCTTTCCTAACGATGCAGGCCATGGGCCCGCTGGCATATAATGCGCGCCGGTTTTTTGGGGTATGAACATGAGCACAGAAGATCCACGCTTTGCCGGCGTCGCCCGGCTGTATGGCGACCACGGGCTGCAGCGCCTGGGTCAGGCCCATGTGGCCGTGGTGGGGATTGGCGGGGTCGGCTCGTGGGTGGCCGAAGCGTTGGCGCGTAGCGGCGTGGGCGAGATCACCCTGTTCGACCTGGACGATGTCTGCGTCAGCAACACCAACCGCCAGGCCCATGCCCTGGAAGGGCAGGTGGGGCGACCGAAGGTCGAGGTAATGGCCGAGCGTCTGCGGGCAATCAACCCGGGGTGCGTGGTGCATGCAGTGGCTGATTTCGTCACCCGCGAGACCATGGTCGAGTACATCACCGAAAACCTCGATTGCGTGATCGACTGCATTGACAGCGTCATGGCCAAGGCAGCGCTGATTGCCTGGTGCCGTCGGCGCAAGATCGCCATCGTTACCACCGGTGGCGCCGGCGGGCAGATCGACCCGACCCAGATCCAGATCGCCGACCTCAACAAGACCTTCAACGACCCGCTGGCCTCGCGGGTGCGCTCGACCCTGCGCCGCGACTACAACTTCTCGCGCAATGTCAGCCGCAACTATGGCGTGCCATGCGTGTTTTCCAGCGAACAGCTGCGTTACCCCAAGGGGGATGGCAGCGTGTGCCTGCAGAAAAGCTTCGTTGGCGAAGGCGTGCGGCTGGACTGCTCGGGTGGTTTCGGTGCGGTGATGATGGTGACCGCGACTTTTGGCATGGTGGCGGCGAGCAAGGCGATAGAAAAACTGGTGGCGGGGGCGCGCCGACCGTCGGAGCGGGTCAAGCCCGAATAGAACGCGCCGGCTGCTTCGCGGGCCTGCCCGCGGAGCAGCCGGGGCCACTTCAGCGGTCGGACGCCAATTCCGCCATCCGCTGCAACACCGCATGCAGCCCATTGCTGCGCGACGGCGACAATTGGCGCTCCAGCCCAAGCTCGGTAAACCACTCGCGCAGATCGATCCCGGCCAGCTCCTCGCTGGGCATTCCCTGCACCCGCACCAGCAACAGCGCCAGCAGCCCACGCAACAAACGGGCATCGCTGCTGGCCTTGAACCGCCACGTTCCCTCGACCTGCTCGGCCACCAGCCACACCAGGCTTTCGCAGCCATGCACCCGGTTGGCCTCGGTCTTTTCGGTGTCAGCCAGCGGCTCCAGGCGATCACCCCACTGCATCAACAGCCGGGCACGCTGTTCCCAGCCCTTGCCCTGTTGAAAAGCTTCCAGCGCTTGAAGCGTCTGAGCCGACAGGTTCATTGCAACAACTCCAGGCCTTGGTCCAGTGCTGCAAAGAATCGCTGCAGGTCATCGCTGTCGTTGTACAACCCCAGCGATACCCGTATCGCGCCCTCCAGCCCCAGCCCTTTCAGCAGGGGCATGGCGCAGTGATGCCCGGCACGTACGGCAATGCCCTGCTCGGTGAGCAGGTGGGCGATGTCGGCATTGTGCACGCCCTCAATCACGAAACTGGCCAGGGCCGTCTGGGGCGCACCCAGCACCCGCACCCCCTCACGGTCCGCCAGGCCGCGCAGCAAGTGCTGATGCAAGCTGTTTTCGTGGGCTTCTACCGCTTGGGCATCGAGGCTGGCCAGGTAGTCCAGGGTGGCGCCCAGGCCGATTACCCCGGCAATTGGAGGTGTGCCTGCTTCAAAGCCCAGTGGCGCCGGGCGGAAGCTGGCGCCTTGGTAGTCGGCCAGTTGCACCATCTCGCCACCGAACTGCCAGTGGCGCAGCAGCTCCAGGGCCTGGCTGCGGCCGTAGAGCACGCCGACTCCATCCGGGCCATACAGCTTGTGGCTGGAGAACACATAGAAGTCGCAGCCCAGTTGTTGCACGTCATGGCGGCCATGCACTACGCCTTGAGCACCATCGACCACGGTCACGGCACCTTGGGCACGGGCATGCGCCAGCAAGGCGGGCAGCGGCTGCCAGGTGCCGAGCACGTTGGACAACTGACTGACTGCGAGCACCCGGGTGCGCGGGCCGATCAATTGCAGGGCCTGGTCCAGGTCGATGCGGCCTTGGGTATCCAGCGGTAGCACCACCAGGCGCAGGTTGCGCCGCTGGGCCAACTGTTGCCAAGGCAGCAGGTTGGCATGGTGCTCCAGGGCACTGACGGCAATCTCGTCACCGGCCTCGAAACGGTGTTCCAGCCCATAGGCCAGCAGGTTCAGTGCCGAGGTGGCGCCGTGGGTGAACACGACCTGCCGTGAGTCAGCGGCGTTGAGCCAGGCGGCAACCTTGTCGCGGCTGGTTTCGAAGGCCTGGGTCGCCAATGCGCCAGGCAAGTGCTGGGCGCGGTGCACGTTGGCCGCGCCATGGCCGTAGTAATGGCTCAGGGCATCGAGCAGGGCTTGCGGCTTCTGGGTGGTGGCGGCGCTGTCCAGATAGGTCTGGTGCTGCCGTTGCAGGGCGGCGATGGCTGGGAAGTCGGCACGCCAGGGAGAGGGCTGGAACATGTTTGCGAGGCCTGGAATGAAAATCGGGTCTGGTGCGTTGGCGCCAGACCCGATCTTAACACCTCAAACCCGGCAAGGTTCTCAGTTGTGAGCGTGCAGCGCTTCGTTCAGCTCGATGGCCGACTTGTGGGTCTTGCACTCCACCGCGCCGTTCAGCGAGTTGCGGCGGAACAGCAGGTCGGTCTGGCCGGCCAGGTCGCGGGCCTTGACCACTTTGACCAGCTCGTTGTTTTCGTCCAGCAGGTTCACCTTGGTGCCGGCAGTGATGTACAGGCCAGCCTCGACGGTGTTGCGGTCGCCCAGTGGGATGCCGATACCGGCGTTGGCGCCGATCAGGCAGCCTTCACCAACCTTGATGACGATATTGCCGCCACCGGACAGGGTGCCCATGGTCGAGCAGCCGCCGCCCAGGTCAGAGCCCTTGCCGACGAATACGCCCGCGGAAACGCGGCCTTCGATCATGCCCGGGCCTTCGGTGCCAGCGTTAAAGTTGACGAAGCCTTCGTGCATGATGGTGGTGCCTTCGCCAATGTAGGCGCCCAGGCGCACACGAGCGGTGTCGGCGATACGCACGCCGGCCGGGACCACGTAGTCGGTCATTTTCGGGAACTTGTCCACCGAGAACACTTCCAGCAGTTCGCCCTTCAGGCGCGCTTCCAGTTGCAGCTCAGCCAGTTCGCTCAGGTCTACCGCGCCCTGGTTGGTCCAGGCCACGTTCGGCAGCAGCGGGAAGATGCCGGCCAGGCTCACGCCATGCGGCTTGACCAGGCGGTGCGACAGCAGGTGCAGCTTGAGGTAGGCCTCTGGGGTGGAGGTCAGTGCGGCGTCTTCGGCCAGCAGGGTGGCGACCAGCGGCTTGTGGCTTTCGGCCAGGCGGGTCAGCAGGGCGGCCTGGGACGCGTCGACGCCTTTCAGGGCTTCGGCCAGTTGTGCGGCCTGGGCGTTGCTGAAGGCGATGGCCTGGTTGCCACCTTCGTAACCGAGAACAGGGGCTACTGCAGCAACCAGTTCGGCGCTCGGGTTGAGCAGCGGTTGTGCGTAGAACACTTCCAGCCAGGCGCCCTGGCGGTTCTGGGAGCCGACACCGAAGGCCAGGCTGAACAGGGTATTGGACATGTGATTACCTCGTGCGAAATAGGGTAGGGGCTCAGGCCAGGGCAGCGGCGTACAGGTCGGGCTTGAAGCCAACCAGGGTACGCGCGCCAAGGTCGAGCACCGGGCGTTTGATCATCGACGGCTGGGCCAGCATCAGCTCGACGGCCTTGGCCTGGTCGAGGTCGGCCTTGCTGGCGTCGTCCAGCTTGCGGAAGGTGGTGCCGGCACGGTTGAGGATGACTTCCCAGCCGTGTTCGTCGCACCAGCGGTTCAGGCTGTCACGGTCGATGCCTTGGGTTTTGTAATCGTGGAATTCGTAGGCGATGGCTTTGTCTTCGAGCCAGGTACGCGCCTTTTTCATGGTGTCACAGGCTTTGATGCCGTAGAGCGTGTAGGTCATTGTGTACATTGGGGATACAGGTTGCCCCAATCTCTCCGTTTTTCGATGTCAGTCGCGGGATTATGCGGGAACGAAACAGTGAGCGCCACGGGTGTGCTTGCCTTGCGCCTCGCAGTGTGTCGGAGATCCGGCGCCGCAGGACCCGAGTGACGCATGCTCAGGCGAGAGGAGGTCCGCGCGCCGCCATCGCCATAAGTATCATCGTGTTACATATTCCGCCGTCACCTGCGACTATCGTGCAGCGGCCCCACGCTCTCGGTCGCCGCTAACATATTGTTTCAATGGCGATGTTTCGCCTTGCTACCGTTTCTGGTTTACAAAGGAAGCTTTCCCGGATGCAGTCCGCCTACACCGTCCTCATCCTGCTGACGCTGGTCAGCCTGTCGAAGCTGGTCGGCCGCATGATTCCGCTGCCCTTGCCGCTGGTGCAGATCGCTGCCGGAGCCTTGCTGGCCTTGCCGACCCTGGGCCTGCATGTAGCCCTGGACCCGGAGTTGTTCCTGTTCCTGTTCTTGCCGCCGCTGCTGTTCGCCGACGGCTGGCGCATCCCCAAGCGTGAGTTGTGGCGCATTCGCGGGCCAGTGGTGGCGCTGGCCGTCGGGTTGGTGCTGTTCACCGTGGTCGGGGCTGGCTACTTCATTCACTGGCTGCTGCCGAGCATCCCCCTGCCGGTGGCCTTCGCCCTCGCGGCGGTGCTGTCGCCGACCGATGCCGTGGCGGTATCGGCCATTGCCCAGGACCGCCTGCCCACTCCGCTGATGCACATGTTGCAGGGGGAGGCCCTGATGAACGATGCATCGGGCCTGGTGACCTTCAAGTTCGCCCTGGCGGCGGCGATCACCGGGGTGTTCTCGCTGACCGATGCAAGCTTCAGCTTTGTGCTGGTCGCGCTTGGCGGGCTGGCGGTGGGTGTGGGCCTGAGCTGGCTGGTGGGCCGCCTGCGCGCGTGGATGATCGCGCGCGGCTGGGACGACCCCGCCACCCACGTGGTGTTCATGCTACTGCTGCCGTTCGCGGCCTACGTGCTGGCCGAGCGCCTGGGCGTTTCGGGCATCCTTTCGGCGGTGGCAGCCGGCATGATGCAAAGCTGGCTCGACCTGCTGCCACGCCAGACCAGCACCCGCCTGCTCAACCGTAGCGTCTGGTCGCTGCTGGAGTTCGCCTTCAATGGCCTGATCTTCCTGCTACTGGGCCTGCAGTTGCCGGACATCATCAAGGCGGTGGTCAGCCACGAGGCTACCGTCTGGCCGACCCTGGCCTACCGCTGTCTGGACGTGGTGGCGATCTTTGCTGCGCTGATCCTGCTGCGGTTCATCTGGGTGCAGAGCATCTGGCGTTCGATCGGTGTGGTGCGTCGCTGGCGTGGCAAGCCGGCGCTGGTGCTGATGCCTACGGCGCGCTCCTGCTGGCTGCTGACCCTGGGCGGAGTGCGCGGTGCGGTGACCCTGGCGGGTGTGATGTCGGTACCGTTGCTGATGGGCGCGGGCAAGGCCTTCCCTGAGCGAGACTTGCTGATTTTCATTGCCGCCGGGGTGATCCTGCTGTCGTTGATCAGCGCCTGCATCGCGCTGCCGATGTTACTGCGCGGGGTGACCAAGAGCCCGGACGAGCGCTTGCACCAGGAAGTGCAGGAAGCCTGGCGGCGTACGGCCGAGGCGGCGATTCATGCCTTGGAAGCCGAGGAGGTGATCGACGCCACTGCCCCGCAAGATGCTGCTCAGGCGACCCTGGCAACCGAGCTGAAGGCACGGTTGATGGCTGAGTACCGGGATGAGCTGGACAGTTACAACGACAGTGCCGAGGCCAAGGCCCTGGCCGAACAGATGGACTTGCTGGAGCGGCGTTTACGCCTGCGTGCGCTGAGGGCGCAGCGGCTGGAGTTGTATAACCTGCATCGCCAGCACCAGGTGGGGGATGAGGTGGTGCGGCAGGTACTGGGGGAGCTGGATATGAGTGAGGCGAACCTGGGGCAGGTCAAGTAGACCTCATCGCTACCATTCGCGGGCAAGCCCGCTCCCACAGGTTCTCTATTGCATTTGAGGTTGCTGGAGACCTGTGGGAGAAGTCGTTGCTGCCATTCGCGGGGCAAGCCCGCTCCCACAGGTTCTCTATGGCATTTGAGGTTGCTGGAGACCTGTGGGAGCGGGCTTGTCCCGCGAATGGGGCGCAAAGCGCCCCCGGTGCAGTTAGCGGTTTTGCAGGAAGGCGCGAATCCGCTCTGCCGCCTCGATGCACTCGGCCAGCGGTGCAACCAGGGCCATGCGCACGCGCCCGGCACCCGGGTTCACGCCAGCCACTTCACGCGACAGGTACGACCCCGGTACCACGGTCACATGCTGGGCTTCGAACAGGTCGCGGGTGAACTCGGCATCACAGCCCGGCACCTTGGCCCACAGGTAGAAGCTGCCATCCGGGCGTTGCACGTCCATCACCGGCTGCAGGATGTCCAGCACGGCATCGTACTTGGCGCGGTACTGGTCGCGGTTCTCGCGTACATGCGCCTCATCTTGCCAGGCGGCGATGCTGGCCAGCTGGGTCTGCACCGGCATGGCGCAACCGTGGTAGGTACGGTAGAGCAGGAACGGCTTGATGATCTTGGCATCGCCAGCCACGAAGCCCGAGCGCAGACCTGGCAGGTTGGAGCGCTTGGACAGGCTGTGGAACACCACGCAGCGCGCAAAATCGCTACGGCCCAGCTCGGCGCAGGCGCTCAGCAGGCCCGGTGGCGGCGCATCCTCGTCGAAGTACAGCTCGCTATAGCACTCATCGGCCGCAATCACGAAGTCATGTTCGTCGGCCAGGGCAATCAGCTTTTTCAGGGTAGCCATGGGCACCAGTGCGCCCGTCGGGTTGCCTGGCGAGCACAGGAACAGGATCTGGCAACGCTGCCACACCTCGGCCGGTACGGCGTCGAAGTCCGGATTGAAACCGTTGTTTTCCAGGCACGGCAGGTAGTGCGGGGTGGCGCCGGCCAGCAGCGCTGCGCCTTCGTAGATCTGGTAAAACGGGTTGGGGCTGACCACCAGGCCGTCATCGGCGCGGTTGACCACCGCCTGGGTGAAGGCGAACAGCGCTTCACGGGTGCCATTGACCGGCAGGATGTGGCGGTCGGCGTCCAGCCAGCCGGTCGGCACGCCAAAGCGCCGCTCGCACCATTGGCCGATGGCCTGGCGCAGGGCTGGCAGGCCGATGGTGCTGGGGTACACCGCCAGCTTGTCGAGGTTGTCGGCCATGGCCTGGGCGACGAATGCCGGCGATTCGTGCTTCGGCTCACCGATCGACAGGGCGATGGCGCGTTTGTCCGCCGCAGGCTTCACGCTGCCCAGCAGGGCGCGGAGCTTCTCGAACGGGTAGGGCTGAAGCTGGGTCAAGGCATGGTTCATCGGCGCAAGGTCTCGTCAATCGTCTAATCGTTAAATGGTCACGCGGGTCGGGCTGGTGTCGCTACCTTGGCCGGCTTGTAGCTGCTGCACGATGGCCTCCTGCAGGCGGCTGCACAGTTGCGGGTCAGACAGCGGCTGGTTGTCGGCATCGGTGATGAAGAACACGTCCTCCACCCGTTCGCCGAGGGTGGCGATCTTGGCGTTTTGCAGCGACAGGTCGAACTCCAGGAAGATCCGCCCCAGCCGGGCCAGCAGGCCCGGGCGGTCAGGGGCGGTGATTTCAAGGATGGTCACCGGCCGTTGGGCATCGTTGAGGATGGTCACCTGCGGCGGGAAGTCGAAATGCTTGAGCTGGCGCGGCACCCGGCGCTGGATGATGGTCGGGTAGTCTTCGGGGTTGCGCAGGGCTTCGGTCAGGCCGTCGCGAATCTGCCGGACCCGCTGCGGGTTGTCGCCGATCGAGCCGCCGTCGTTGTCCAGTACGATATAGGTGTCGAGGGTGAACTGGCTGCTCGAGGTGATGATCCGCGCGTCGTGAATGTTCAGGTTCAGCTGCGACATGGCCGCCACTGTCACGGCGAAGAAGTCGTGCTGGTCGGGGGCGTAGATGAAGATCTGGGTGCCACCCTCGAACTCGCGCTGGGTGGTTTCCTTGATCAGTACCAGAGGCCCGCCATCGGCTGGTTGCTGCAGGATCGCGTCACTGTGCCAGGCCACATCGGCGGCGGTGTGCTTGAGGAAGTAGTCATCACCCAGCTGCGACCACAACTGCTCGACGTCGTCCGGGTCGGTACCCTCGCGCACCAGGATGTCCAGCGCTGCAGATTGGGTCTGGCGAATCTGCTCTTCGCGGTCCAGCGGGTTCTCCAGGCCGCGGCGCAGGGCGCGCTTGGTCTCGGTGTAGAGCTGGCGCAGCAGGCTGGCTCGCCACGAGTTCCACAGGCTGGGGTTGGTGGCGTTGATATCGGCCACTGTCAGCACGTAGAGGTAGTCCAGGCGTGTCTCGTCGCCCACGTGCAGGGCAAAGTCGTTGATTACCTGCGGGTCGGACAGGTCCTTGCGCTGGGCGGTGGTCGACATCACCAGGTGGTTCTGCACCAGCCAGACGATCAGCCGGCTGTCCCATGCCGGTAGCTGGTGGCGTTCGCAGAACTTCTGCGCATCGACTGCGCCGATTTCCGAGTGGTCGCCTTGGCGGCCCTTGCCGATGTCATGGTAAAGGCCGGCCAGGTAGATCAGCTCGGGCTTGGGCAGGCGGCCCATGAGCTTGCTGGCCAGCGGGAATTTTTCGGATACTGGCGTGTATTGCAGCTTGCGCAGGTGCTTGATGAGGTTGAGCGTGTGCGCATCGACCGTATAGATGTGGAACAGGTCATGCTGCATCTGCCCCACGATCAGGCCGAATTCCGGCAGGTAGCGCCCAAGAATGCCGTAGCGGTTCATCCGCCGCAGGTTGCGGTGGATGCCGATTTCGCATTTGAACAGCTCGATGAACAGGCTGGTGTTGCGGATATCGGTGCGGAAGGTGTCGTCGATCAGGTGCCGGTGCTCGCGCAGCAAGCGCACGGTGTCGGCACGCACGCCCTTGATTTCAGGGTGCTGGGCCATTAGCACGAAGATTTCCAGCATGGCGAACGGCGTACGCTTGAAGACGTTCGGTTGGCTGGCTTCTATATAGCCGTCATGCAGGCGGAAGCGCGCGTTCAGCGGCTGAGTGCTGCTGCTTTCCTCGTCGGCGAGAATGACTTCTTCGAAGTGCTGGATGATCAGGTCGCACAGCTGGCTGATGCTCATCACCACCCGGTAGTACTGCTGCATGAACTGCTCGATTGCCCGCTTAGGGTTGTCGTCGCTGTAGCCCAACAGTGCGGCCAGGCTCCGCTGGTGGTCGAACAGTAGGCGGTCCTCGGCGCGCCCGGCCAGCATGTGCAGGGCGTAGCGTACCTTCCACAGGAAGTCCTGGGACGAAGCCAGCAGTTCATTCTCGCTTTCCAGCAGGAAGCCTTCGCCGGCCAGTGCGTGCAGGTTCAGCGTACCGTATTGGCGCCGGGCGACCCACAGCACGGTCTGGATGTCGCGCAGGCCGCCGGGCGAGCCCTTGACGTTGGGCTCGAGGTTGTACTCGGTGTCGTTGTACTTGTGGTGGCGGGCCTTGAGCTCGGCACGCTTAGCCAGAAAGAACTCCTTGCTTGGCCACATGTGCGCGGTGCTGGTGACTTCCAGCATGCGTTGGCGCAAGGCCTCGGGGCCGGCAATGGTGCGGCTTTCCATCAGGTTGGTGATCACCGTCAGGTCGGCGCGGGCCTGTTCGGCGCATTCGTCGACCGTGCGTACGCTCTGGCCCACTTCCAGGCCAATGTCCCACAGCAGGGTCAGAAAGCGTTCGATGGCGTCACGGTACTGCTCGTGCTCGGCGGCACCCAGCAGGATCAGCAGGTCGATGTCAGAATGCGGGTGCAGTTCACCGCGCCCGTAACCGCCCACCGCGACCAGGGCGATGCCACTTTGGTCACCCCAGTCGAACTGGTTCCACGCCTGTTGCAGGATATTGTCGACCAGCCAGGCGCGGGCCTCGATCAGCGGGCGGATTTCGCTGCCAGCGCGAAAACGCTTGTCGAGCACCTCGCCGGCCAGGCGGATGGCTTTCTTGAAGGCGGCGATAGGGCTCGCCTTGAGTGCCAGTTCCGCCTGGAACTGGCCGCGGTCGAACAGCTCGGGGTCCACCTGGGGCATCGCGTCACGTTCCTGTCGTGGGAGTGGTCTACCGGGGGCGGTCAGGCCGAAGTGCGCGGGATGGTGTCGTCCTTGCGCAGGGTGAAGATCTCGTAGCCGGTCGCAGTCACGACCAGGGTGTGTTCCCACTGCGCCGAGAGCTTGCGGTCCTTGGTGATGGCGGTCCAGCCGTCGCCCAGCACCTTGGTGTCGGCCTTGCCCTGGTTGATCATCGGCTCGATGGTGAAGGTCATGCCTTCTTTCAGTTCCATGCCGGTACCGGCGCGGCCGTAGTGGAGGATCTGCGGTTCTTCGTGGAACACCTTGCCGATGCCATGGCCGCAGAACTCGCGCACCACCGAGAAACCGTTCTTTTCCGCGTGCTTCTGGATCACTTCACCGATGTCACCCAGGCGGCAGCCCGGCTTGACCAGCTCGATGGCCTTGTACATGCATTCCTGGGTCACCTTGGACAGGCGCTCGGCCCATACCGGTACGGTGCCCACGTGGAACATGCGGCTGGTGTCGCCGTGGTAGCCGTCCTTGATCACGGTGATGTCGATGTTCAGCGTGTCGCCGTCCTTGAGCGGCTTGTCATTGGGGATGCCGTGGCAGACTACATGGTTGATCGAGGTGCAGATCGACTTCGGATAGCCCTTGTAGTTGAGCGGCGCCGGGATGGCCTGCTGAACATTGACGATATAGTCATGGCAGAGGCGGTCGAGCTCTTCGGTGGTGACACCGGGCTTGACGTGTTCTTCGATCATTTCCAGCACTTCGGCGGCCAGGCGGCCAGCGATGCGCATCTTCTCGATGTCTTCTGCGGTCTTGATGGTGACGGTCATTACAGGCTCTCTACGGCGCCGTGCACGGCGCTAACAAACGGGAAAGGCCGGATTCTAGCAGAGCAGGGCGCCGATCGGTCGGGATAAAGGCGGCCATGCTGCTGTCTACAGCTGGCATTCTGGCGCGAAAGCCGGGGTGCTGCAAAAGCCGCTGACGGACGCAACAGTATCCGGGTTCCGTTCGGCTGCGGTCTGTGGTATAAAATGCGCCGCTTTCGGGGACGACCCCGTCAGCACTCAAACCCACACACGTGTCGACACGATGACCTGGGTGCCCCGAGTTGCAGAACTCGCGGGTTGGTCATTGGGATACGTGGAGGCCCAACCCGACTTATCAAGGAACTATCATGTCCCAAGTCAACATGCGCGATATGCTGAAGGCCGGTGTGCACTTCGGCCACCAGACCCGTTACTGGAACCCGAAAATGGGCAAGTACATTTTCGGCGCGCGTAACAAGATCCACATCGTCAACCTGGAAAAAACCCTGCCAATGTTCAACGACGCCCTGTCGTTCGTTGAGCGCCTGGCCCAGGGCAAGAACAAGATCCTGTTCGTCGGCACCAAGCGTTCCGCCGGCAAGATCGTCGCCGAGCAGGCTGCTCGTTGCGGTTCGCCATACGTTGACCACCGTTGGTTGGGCGGCATGCTGACCAACTACAAGACCATCCGCGCTTCGATCAAGCGTCTGCGCGACCTGGAAACCCAGGCCGAAGACGGCACTTTCGCCAAGCTGACCAAGAAAGAAGCACTGATGCGCTCCCGCGACCTGGAAAAACTGGATCGCAGCCTGGGCGGCATCAAGGACATGGGCGGTCTGCCAGACGCTCTGTTCGTTATCGACGTTGATCACGAGCGCATCGCGATCACCGAAGCCAACAAGCTGGGCATCCCGGTTATCGGCGTTGTCGATACCAACAGCAGCCCTGAAGGTGTTGACTACATCATCCCGGGTAACGATGACGCCATCCGCGCTATCGAGCTGTACATGACTTCGATGGCTGACGCAGTCATCCGTGGCCGCAACAACGTTGCCGGCGGCACCGAAGTTTACGCTGAAGAAGCGGCTGCACCTGCTGCTGAGTAATAGGCGCTAGCGTCTACTTGGCACGCAAAAAGGGGGCTCTGCCCCCTTTTTGCCACCTTGAAATCCTGCTGTCAGCATCGTCCCCGCATCATGGGCCTGCTGAACTGAAAACAGCGGATTTGCAGAATTTAACGCCCGTGAACAACGGGTGGAATGGTTGAAAAACTTTCCAAGAGGATTTTGAAATGGCAGCAATTACTGCAGCGCTGGTCAAAGAACTGCGCGAGCGTACCGGCGAAGGCATGATGGATTGCAAAAAGGCCCTGGAAAAGGCCGGCGGCGACATCGAGAAAGCCATTGACGACATGCGTGCCTCGGGCGCCATCAAGGCCGCCAAAAAGGCTGGCAACGTCGCTGCTGAAGGCGCTATCGCGGTCAAGACCGACGGTAAATCCGCCGTTCTGCTGGAAGTGAACTCGCAGACCGACTTCCTGGCCCTGCAAGACGACTTCAAAAACTTCGTTGCTGAAAGCCTGGAAGAAGCCTTCGCCCAGAAGCTGACCGACGCTGCTCCGCTGATCGCCTCGCGTGAAGCTGCTCGTGAAGCCCTGGTTGCCAAGTGCGGCGAGAACGTCAACATCCGTCGCCTGGTGCGCGTTGAGGGTGACGTTGTCGGTGCTTACCTGCACGGCAACAAGATCGGTGCCGTTGTTGTCCTGAAAGGCGGCGACGTCGAGCTGGCCAAGAACATCGCCATGCACGTTGCAGCGTCGAACCCTGAGTTCCTGGATTCGTCGGAAATCTCCGCCGAGGCCATCGAGCGCGAGAAGGGTGTCTTCCTGCAGCTGAACGCTGACAAGATCGCCGGCAAGCCGGAAAACATCGTTGAGAACATGATCAACGGTCGTATCACCAAGTTCAAGGCCGAAGCCTCGCTGAAAGAGCAAGCCTTCGTCATGAACCCGGAAGTTAAGGTTGGCGAGCTGGCCAAGAAAGCCGGTGCTGAAATCGTTTCCTTCACCTACTTCAAGGTAGGCGAAGGCATCGAGAAGCCAGTCGACGACTTCGCTGCTGAAGTTGCCGCTCAGGTAGCTGCTGCCAAGCAGTAAGACAGCCCCGTCTGTCGCCCCAAAGAGGCTGCCCGCTCACGCGCGCAGCCTCTTTGTCAAAGCGGAGGGGGGTTTATCCGATGCCCTCTTCGCTGGCACCAAAACGGTGCCACGCTACAGTTAGCAGGCTGCAAACAGCCCGCACGAATTTTCTAAAAGTACGCCGCAGGAGAGACTCGCAATGGCTCAGCAGGTGAGTGGTCGCCAACCTCGCTATAAACGCATTTTGCTCAAACTTAGCGGCGAGGCCCTGATGGGCTCGGAAGACTTCGGGATCGACCCGAAAGTGCTGGATCGCATGGCCCTTGAAGTTGGCCAGTTGGTAGGGATCGGTGTTCAGGTCGGCCTGGTGATCGGTGGGGGCAACCTGTTCCGCGGCGCCGCGCTCAGCGCAGCCGGCATGGATCGCGTTACGGGTGACCACATGGGCATGCTCGCCACCGTGATGAACGGCCTGGCAATGCGCGACGCGCTGGAACGCTCGAACATCCCGGCCCTGGTCATGTCGGCCATTTCCATGGTCGGTGTCACCGATCATTACGATCGTCGCAAAGCTATTCGCCACCTCAACTCCGGGGATGTGGTAATTTTCTCCGCCGGTACCGGCAACCCGTTCTTCACCACCGACTCCGCGGCGTGCCTGCGTGCCATCGAAATCGATGCTGACGTGGTGCTGAAGGCGACCAAGGTCGATGGTGTGTACACTGCCGATCCATTCAAGGATCCGCACGCCGAGAAGTTCGATCACCTGACCTATGACGAGGTCCTGGATCGCAAACTGGGTGTGATGGACCTGACCGCAATCGTCCTGTGCCGCGACCACGGGATGCCATTGCGGGTATTCAACATGAACAAGCCTGGCGCCCTGCTGAACATCGTGGTGGGTGGCGCTGAAGGTACTCTGATCGAGGAAGGCCAAGCATGATCAACGACATCAAGAAAAGCGCGCAGGAGCGCATGGGCAAGTCCATCGAGGCCCTGGCTCGTAACCTGGCGTCCATCCGCACCGGTCGTGCTCACCCGAGCATCCTGGACAGTGTCAAGGTGACTGCGTGGGGCAGCGAGATGCCGCTGAACCAGGTGGCTGCGATCACCGTCGAAGACGCCCGCACCCTGAAGATCGTCGCCCACGACAAGAACCTCAGCGCTGCCATCGAGAAGGCCATCCTCACTTCTGACCTGGGTCTGAACCCGTCCAGCGCTGGTACCACCATCCGTGTACCGATGCCGGCCCTGACCGAAGAAACCCGCAAGGGCTACACCAAGCAGGCCAGCGGCGTTGCCGAGGATGCCAAGGTGGCGGTGCGCAACGTGCGTCGCGACGCCCTGGCCGACCTGAAAAAGCTGACCAAGGACAAGGAAATCAGCGAAGACGAAGAACGTCGCGCAGCGGACGAAATCCAGAAGCTGACCGACAAGTTCATTGCTGAAGTCGATGCTGCCTACAAAGCCAAGGAAAAGGACCTGTTGGCCGTCTAAGGCCGGGGTTTTTTAATGGAAAAGACCAAGCCAGCGGCGCCGTCCTCGGTGCCGCGTCATGTCGCGATCATCATGGATGGCAACAACCGCTGGGCGAAAAAACGCCTGCTGCCCGGCGTTGCCGGGCACAAGGCGGGTGTCGACGCCGTTCGCGCGGTCATCGAAGTTTGTGCCCAGTCCGGGGTCGAGGTGCTGACCCTGTTCGCCTTCTCCAGCGAAAACTGGCAGCGCCCGGCCGAAGAGGTGGGTGCGTTGATGGAGCTGTTCTTCTCGGCACTGCGCCGTGAGGCCAGGCGCCTCAACGAGAACAACATCAGCCTGCGCATCATCGGTGACCGCTCGCGGTTTCACCCTGAGCTGCAGGCTGCCATGCGCGAGGCCGAAGCACAGACCGCCGGCAGCAACCGCTTCATCCTGCAGATCGCGGCCAACTACGGTGGCCAGTGGGACATCGCCCAGGCCGCCCAGCGGCTGGCGCGGGAAGTGCAAGCCGGGCACCTGCGCCCGGAAGACATCACCCCAGGCCTTTTGCAGACCTGCCTGGCAACCGGCGAGCTGCCGCTGCCGGACCTGTGCATCCGCACCGGTGGCGAGCACCGCATCAGCAATTTCCTGCTGTGGCAGCTGGCTTATGCCGAGTTGTACTTCTCCGACCTGTACTGGCCGGACTTCAAACACGAGGCCATGCGCAATGCCCTGGCCGATTTCGCTTCGCGCCAGCGCCGCTTCGGTAAGACCAGCGAGCAGGTCGAGGCTGGAGCTCGTGCTTAATGCTTAAACAACGCATCATTACTGCGCTGATCCTGCTGCCGATCGCGCTGGGCGGTTTCTTCCTGCTCAACGGTGGGGATTTCGCCCTGTTCATCGGCTTCGTGGTGACCCTCGGCGCCTGGGAGTGGGCGCGCCTGGCCGGGCTGATGGCCCAGCCGCTGCGCATCGCCTATGCCTTGGTGGTTGCCGGGGCGCTGATGCTGCTATACATCCTGCCGGAACTGGCGCCGTGGGTGCTGGGTGCTGCGGTTATCTGGTGGGGGCTGGCCACCTGGCTGGTCCTCACCTACCCGCGTACCAGCGAGCTGTGGGCCAGTGCCGCTTGCCGCTTGCTGATCGGCCTGCTGGTATTGCTGCCTGCCTGGCAGGGGCTGGTGCTGCTCAAGCACTGGCCGCTGGGCAACTGGCTGATTCTCTCGGTCATGGTGCTGGTATGGGCCGCCGACATTGGCGCGTACTTTTCTGGCAGGGCGTTCGGCAAGCGCAAGCTGGCCCCGCAGGTCAGCCCGGGCAAAAGCTGGGAAGGTGTGTATGGAGGTCTGGCGGTCAGCTTGCTGATTACCCTGGGTGTCGGCATCAGCCGCGGCTGGGGCTTTGGCCAGATTCTGCTGGGCCTGCTGGGCGCCGCGTTGCTGGTGATGGCTTCTGTGGTGGGTGACTTGACCGAGAGCATGTTCAAGCGCCGGTCCGGCATCAAGGACAGCAGCAACCTGTTGCCTGGCCATGGCGGCGTGCTTGATCGCATCGACAGCCTCACGGCAGCGATCCCGATCTTTGCCGTGCTGTTGTGGGCTGCCGAATGGGGTGTGATGTGAGTCGCCCGCAGCGTATTACCGTGCTCGGTGCCACCGGCTCGATCGGCCTGAGCACGCTGGATGTGGTTGCCCGTCACCCAGATCGCTACCAAGTGTTCGCCCTCAGCGGTTATTCGCGTATCGACGAGCTGTTGGCATTGTGTGAGCGTCATCGCCCGGCGTTTGCCGTGGTGCCAAGCGCCGAGGCTGCTGAGCGGCTGCGCGCTGGCTTGGTTGCGGCTGGCTCTACCACCGAAGTGCTGGAAGGCGAGGCCGGGCTTTGCCAGGTGGCCTCGGCGTCAGAAGTGGATGCAGTGATGGCGGCCATTGTCGGTGCCGCTGGGCTGCGCCCGACGCTGGCAGCCGTAGAGGCCGGCAAGAAGGTGTTGCTGGCCAACAAGGAAGCGCTGGTCATGTCGGGCGCGCTGTTCATGGACGCAGTGCGGCGCAGTGGTGCCGTACTGTTGCCGATCGACAGCGAGCATAACGCGATCTTCCAGTGCATGCCCGGCGACTATGCCCGTGGCCTGAGTGCCGTGGGTGTGCGCCGGATCCTGCTTACCGCCTCCGGTGGCCCGTTCCGCGAGACGCCGGTCGATGCCCTGCTGGACGTGACCCCGGAGCAGGCTTGTGCGCACCCGAACTGGTCCATGGGGCGCAAAATCTCTGTCGATTCGGCCAGCATGATGAACAAAGGTCTGGAGCTGATCGAAGCCTGCTGGTTGTTCGATGCCGCGCCGGCCAAGGTCGAAGTGGTGGTGCACCCGCAGAGCGTGATCCACTCGCTGGTCGACTACGTGGACGGTTCGGTACTGGCGCAGCTGGGCAACCCGGACATGCGTACACCGATCGCCAATGCCTTGGCCTGGCCTGAACGGATCGATTCCGGCGTGGCGCCGCTGGACCTGTTCGCCATCGCCCGTCTGGATTTCCAGTCGCCCGACGAACAACGCTTCCCTTGCCTGCGCCTGGCGCGGCAGGCTGCCGAGGCTGGCAACAGTGCGCCCGCCGTACTCAATGCAGCCAACGAAGTGGCCGTCGAGGCATTTCTTGGGCGGCGTATTCGCTTTCCCGAGATCGCGAGTATGATCGAACAGGTGCTCGGCCAGGAACCCGTCGTGCCCTTGCCGTCGCTGGACGCGGTGTTTGCCGCCGACCAGCGTGCCCGGGAGCTTTCCCGTGAGTGGCTGAGGCGTCACGGTCGCTGATGCAGGCCCGCCATGGTTCGTGAGGTGCCCGCGCGTGACGCCGGCCCGCTGAACATCATTCGGAGATGGACATGACAGCGCTCTACATGATTATCGGCACCCTCGTGGCCTTGGGTGTGCTGGTCACCTTCCACGAATTCGGCCACTTCTGGGTGGCGCGTCGCTGCGGGGTCAAGGTGCTGCGTTTCTCGGTGGGCTTCGGCATGCCGCTGTTGCGCTGGCACGACCGCCACGGCACCGAGTTCGTGGTGGCCGCGATTCCGCTGGGCGGCTATGTGAAGATGCTCGACGAGCGCGAGGGCGATGTGCCGCCAGCGTTGGCCGGGCAATCGTTCAACCGCAAGTCGGTACGCCAGCGTATCGCCATTGTGGCCGCGGGCCCTATTGCCAACTTCCTGCTGGCCATCCTGTTCTTCTGGGTGCTGGCGATGCTGGGTACCCAGCAGATTCGCCCGGTGATAGGTGCGGTCGATACTGGCAGCCTGGCAGCATCGGCTGGCCTGACCGCAGGCCAGGAAATCGTATCCATCGACGGCAAACCGACCAGCGGTTGGTCGGCGGTCAACCTGCAACTGGTTCGCCGTCTCGGCGAGAGCGGCACGCTGCAGGTTGGCGTGCGCGACGAAGGTGCCACGGCCGAGCGCCAGTTACAGGTGAAACTGGACAGCTGGCTGAAAGGTGCCGATGAGCCGGACCCGATCCAGTCCCTCGGTCTGCACCCCTGGCGCCCGGCTATCGTGCCAGTGCTCGCCGAAATCGATCCCAAGGGGCCGGCTGCCGCTGCGGGCCTGAAGACCGGTGACCGGCTGCTGGCAGTCGATGGCGCGGCCGTGACCGAATGGCAGCAGGTCGTCGATAGCGTGCGTGCCCGCCCGGATGCCAAGGTGGTAGTGCGCGTGGAGCGCGATGGTGCTGCCCTTGAGGTGCCGGTAACCCTGGCCCGTAAAGGCGAGGGTAAGGCGGCTGGTGGCTATCTGGGTGCCGGGGTAAAAGGCGGCGAATGGCCTGCCGACATGCTCCGTGAAGTCAGCTACGGCCCGCTGGATGCGGTAGGTGAAGGCTTGTCGCGCACTTGGAACATGAGCGTCCTGACCCTTGAATCGCTGAAGAAAATGCTGTTCGGGGAGCTCTCGGTAAAAAACTTGAGTGGACCGATAACCATTGCTAAAGTGGCGGGCGCTTCAGCCCAGTCCGGCGTCGGGGATTTCCTGAATTTCCTTGCCTACCTGAGCATAAGCCTGGGGGTTCTTAACCTGCTGCCCATTCCTGTACTGGATGGGGGGCATTTGCTGTTTTACCTGGTCGAGTGGGCGCGCGGTCGTCCGCTCTCGGATCGGGTGCAAGGTTGGGGGGTCCAGATCGGTATCAGTTTGGTCATAGGGGTGATGTTGCTCGCCCTGATCAACGATCTGGGTCGACTATAAAGCTTCGCTCAATTGCGAACCTTCCGTGTTATCGCGGTGGGTTGTTTATTGCCAGTTGGAATAAAAGGACTTCATGAAACGTCTGCTGCTAACTGCGGTCATGTCCGCACTGATGATCGCTGAAGTTCACGCCGAGTCCTTCACCATCTCCGATATTCGCGTCAACGGCCTGCAGCGGGTTTCCGCCGGCAGCGTGTTCGGTGCCTTGCCGCTGAACGTCGGTGACCAGGCCGATGACCGCCGTCTGGTGGACTCGACCCGTTCCCTGTTCAAGACCGGGT
>NZ_JAPFCG010000031.1:0-58006 GCF_026240995.1 Pseudomonas sp. DCB_BI
CCGCTGAGCGCTTCATCGATGACCCGTTCGTGCCTGGCGGGCGCCTGTACCGTACCGGCGACCTGGCCCGCCACCGGCCAGACGGCAACCTCGAATACCTCGGCCGCAACGATGACCAGGTCAAGCTTCACGGTCTGCGCATCGAGCTGGGTGAAATCCAGGCCAGTCTCACCTGCATCGAAGGGGTGAAGGAGGCGGTCGTAGTCGCACGCGAGCAACAACTGCTCGCTTACTACACCGGCCAGCAGCAGCCGTTGGAGGCGTTGCGTGCGGCGCTGCTCAGCCGCTTGCCGGCGTTCATGGTTCCGGCGGTTTTCGTGCATCTACAGACGTTGCCGCTGAGCCCTAACGGCAAACTCGACCGCAAGGCGCTGCCAGAGCCCGGCGTGCTGCATGACCGCCCATTCGAAGCCCCGCAAGGCGAAACCGAAAACCTGCTGGCAGCGATCCTGGGTGAACTGCTGGAGGTGCCACAGGTGGGCCGCCACGACAATTTCTTCGAGCTCGGCGGCCATTCCCTGGCGGCCATTCGCCTGGTCGACAGGCTCAACAAGGCGGGCCTGCGGGCTGCGCTCAACGACGTGTTCCAGCAGCCCAGCGTGGCGTCGCTGGCAGCCCGGCTGTGCGATCACGCAGGCCAAGGCGAGGGCGCCATCACGGTACGCGAGGGCGGGACGCAAACCCCGCTGTTCCTGCTTCACGAGTTCACCGGGCTGGACTTCTACTTCCCGGTACTGGGCCAACAGCTGGGTGGCGATTTCGCCATCTACGGTTTGCCTGGGGTGCCTGCCGGCCAGGCCCAACCGCGCACCATGGAATGCCTGGCCCGTTACCAGATTGCACAGATGCGCAAGGTGCAACCCCATGGCCCGTACCGCTTGGCCGGCTGGTCGTTTGGCGGGGTCGTGGCGTTTGAAATGGCCAACCAGTTGCTGGGGGCGGAGGAAACGGTCGAGTTCGTTGGCCTGATCGACACGCATGTGCCGCGCCTGGCTGACCAAGGCAAGGCGCGCTGGTCGGGAACACATGCACTGGAGCGGCAACTGTTGCTGAACTGCAGGACCTTCTGGCGCACCCAGGGCCCGGCAGCCGCGGAAAAACGGGCGCAACTGCAACGCCTGGAGTCAGCGCAGGCCGATTTTGCCGGGTTGCTGGCCAGCTGCCGCGAGCACGGGCTTCTCTACGGGTTGTGGGCGAGCATGAGTGATGCGCAACTGCTGCATTACTTCAGCCGTGAGCTGGCTCACGGGCATGCGTTGGCCCATTACCGCCTGTCGCCCCTGAGCATGCCGGTGCACTTGTTCCGGGCCGAGCAGGGCAGTGACAGCCTGCCGAGCCTGGGCTGGCGCGAGGCTCTGCCGACGCAGCCATTGTCGGTCATTGCCGTACCCGGTGACCACCGCAGCTTGATGGAGGCACCCCACGTGACGGCGGTTGCGCAGGCGCTGACCGAGGCCCTCGCCACCTGCAGCGCGGGGCCCCATACGGGTTATTCATCGCCTGTAGCCATCCAGACCGGCCAGGCGGGGCACACGCCGCTGTTCTGCGTGCCCGGGGCCGGTGACAGCGTGACCAGTTTCATTGGCCTGGCCGAGGCACTGGGGCCGGAATGGCCGCTCTACGGGTTGCAAGCTCGGGGCCTGGACGGTGCTGGCGTGCCGCACAGTACGGTCGAAGCTGCTGCCGACTGCCATGTGCAGGCCATCGAAGCCTTGTACCCGCAAGGCCCGCTCAGTTTGCTGGGGCACTCGTTCGGTGGCTGGGTGGCGCACGCCATCGCAGCCAGGCTCGAGGCCAAGGGCCGGCAGGTACGCTCGTTGACGCTGGTCGACAGCGAGGCACCGGGCGCAGGCGGCACCTGTGGCCAGCCCTACACGTTCGGAGAGGCCTTGCAGCGGTTGATCGATGCCTTGCAACTGGCCACGGGCAAGGCCTTTGGGATCGATCCGGCCGCTTTTGCCCAGGCCACGGATGACCAGCAGTTGCAGCAGTTGCATGCAGCCATGGTGGGCAGTGGGCTGCTGCCTGCGCGCTCCACCCCAGGTGTTCTGGACGGCACGGTGCGTACCTTCGCGACCGCACTGCGAACGGTCTACCGGCCGCAGCTGGCCTACAGCGGCCCGGTGGGGTTGGTGCTGGTGGATGACCCGCGCCTGGATGCACTGGGTAACGCCCGCGAGCACGCGGGCATGCAGGAGGGCTGGCAGCAGCTCATGCCACGCCTGGCGCTGTGGCAGGGCCCGGGGGATCACTTCAGCATTCTCAAGGTGCCGGATGTGTTCAGCCTGGCGGCCTGGTGGCATGACGGGCAGGCATTGCAGCACGGCAAGGTTACCCCATGACCATTGGCGGTGATTGCCCCTTGGTCGAGTGAATTTTTTGGAAAGTGAGTGTTCATGGACAAATCCAGATTCCGCAAATACAGCCTAGGCGTTGCCGTGGCCCTGGTCGTCGGCATCAGCCTGTACGCCATCCAGGCCCCGGCCAGGCCGCCGCAATACATCACCGCTACGGTCGAGCGGGGCGACATCGAGAATGCGGTGCTGGCCAGTGGCATGCTCGAAGGTATCAAGCAGGTGGATGTCGGGGCCCAGGTCTCGGGGCAGCTGAAGTCGCTGAAGGTGAAGCTGGGGGACAAGGTCAGCGCGGGCCAGTGGTTGGCCGAGATCGACCCGCTGGTACTGCGCAACACCCTGCGCCAGGCCGAGGTCGATGAAGACAAACTGCAGGCCGAGCGGCGTTCGACGATGGCCCAGCTGAAGCAGGCCCGGCGTGTGTACGAGCGTTACCGCGAGTTGCAAGCCGACGAATCGGTGTCGCGCCAGGATTTCGAGAACGCCGAGTCCGAGTACGAAGTGCAGCAAGCTGCCGTGCGCTCGCTGGATGCGCAGATCCAGAGCGCCCGGGTCGAAATTGACACCGCCAGGGTCAACCTGGGCTACACCCGTATCAACGCGCCAATCACCGGCCATGTGGTGGGCATCGTCACCCAGGAAGGGCAGACCGTGATCGCCAACCAGTTGGCCCCGGTGCTGCTCAAGCTGGCCGACCTCGACACCATGACGGTCAAGGCGCAGGTGTCGGAGGCCGATGTGATTCACATCAGCCCTGGCCAGGAGGTGTACTTCACCATCCTCGGCGAAGACAAACGCTACTACGCGAGGCTGCGCGGCACCGAGCCTGCGCCGCAGAACTACGCGCAAAGCAGTGACAAGAGCGAGGGCGGTACCAGCAAGGCCAGCGGAGCGGTGTTCTACAACGCCCTGTTCGAGGTACCGAACCCGGATCACCGACTGCGCATTTCGATGACCGCTCAGGTGCATATCGTGCTCGATACCGCCCAGGCCGTGCTCACCGTGCCGGTGGCGGCGTTGGGCGCGCGCAACGGTGATGGCAGCTTCCCGGTGCGGGTGCTGGATGCGAAGGGCTTTGCCCAGGTACGCAACGTGCAGGCGGGCATCAACAACAACGTGAAGGTGCAGATCAAGGACGGCCTGGCCGAAGGCGAAAGGGTGGTGATCGGCGAGCCGGTGTCTGGCGAAACAGGGGCGTGAGCATGAACATGAATGTCCAGCCGTGCGCCGGCATGGCGGTTGCCTGCAGCAACGCCGAACCCTTGTTGCATTTGCGCGGTGTAACGCGCAGCTTCCAGGCCGGCGACCGCGAGTTCCTGGCGCTCAAGGGCATCGACTTGCAGATTCACAGCGGCGAACTGGTGGCGATCATCGGTGCCTCTGGGTCTGGCAAATCGACCTTGATGAACATCCTTGGCTGCCTGGACAACGCCAGCAGCGGCAGCTATCAGGTGGGTGGGCAGGAAACCCGCGCGCTGGACGATGACGCACTGGCGGCACTGCGCCGTGACCACTTCGGCTTCATCTTCCAGCGCTACCACTTGCTGCCGCACCTGGACGCCCTGCACAACGTCGAGATACCGGCGGTGTATGCCGGCACGCCGCAGGGCCAGCGCCATGCACGGGCGCGGGAACTGCTGTCCCGCCTGGGCCTGGCCAGCCACCTGGCGCACCGCCCCAGCCAGCTGTCGGGTGGCCAGCAACAGCGGGTGAGTATCTGCCGGGCGCTGATGAACGGTGGCCAGGTGATTCTTGCCGACGAACCGACCGGCGCGCTGGACACGGCCAGCGGCAAAGAGGTGATGAACATCCTGCTGGAGCTGCACGCAGCCGGGCACACGGTGATCCTGGTGACTCACGATCCGAAGGTAGCGGCCCATGCCGAGCGCATCATCGAAGTCAGTGACGGGCAGATCGTCAGTGATCGGCGCAGTGCTGCAGTGCCTGTGCCCAAGCCCGAACCGGAGCCCGTGGCGCAGGGGCCGCGGCGCCTGCTGGTGAGCCTGGGGATGTTCCGCGAAGCGTTCAAGATGGCCTGGATCGCGCTGATCTCGCACCGCATGCGTACCTTGCTGACCATGCTGGGGATCATCATCGGTATCACCTCGGTGGTGTCCATTTCGGCCATCGGCGAAGGCGCCAAGGGTTACGTACTCAAGGACATCCAGGCGATCGGCAGCAATACCATCGATATCTATTCGGGCAGCAACTTCGGTGACAGCCGGGCCAAGACCATCGAAACCCTGGTGCCCGCCGATGTCGCTGCCCTGAATGAACTGTACTACGTGGACAGCGCGACCCCGGTGATTGGCCAAAGCACATTGGTGCGTTACCGCAACCTGGATGTGGACGTGCAGCTCAATGGCGTCAGCGAACACTACTTCCAGGTGCGGAACATCCCGTTGGCGGCAGGTATCGTGTTCAGCGCCGACGATGCCCGGCGCCAGGCCCAGGTGGTGGTGATCGACCACAACACGCGCAAGCGCCTGTTCGGCGCGAACATCGACCCGCTCGGGCAGGTGATTCTGGTCGGCAACCTGCCGTGTACGGTGATCGGCGTCACGGCCGAGAACAAGAACCTGTTCGTGGCCAGCAACCAGCTGAACATCTGGGTGCCTTACGAAACGGCGGCGGGGCGTGTCCTGGGGCAGCGCCACCTTGACAGCATCAGCGTGCGCATCAAGGACGGCGTCCCCAGCAAGCGGGTGGAGGAGGAGGTGACGCGGGTGATGCTGCAACGGCACGGTACCAAGGACTTCTTCACCAACAACCTCGACAGCATCATGCAGACCGTGCAGAAGACCAGCCGCTCCCTGACGTTGCTGTTGTCGCTGATTGCGGTGATTTCGCTGGTGGTCGGCGGCATCGGCGTGATGAACATCATGTTGGTGTCGGTCACCGAGCGTACCCGCGAGATCGGTATTCGCATGGCGGTAGGGGCCCGGCAGTCGGACATTCGGCAGCAGTTCCTGGTCGAAGCAGTGATGGTCTGCCTGTTTGGCGGGCTGGTGGGGATAGGCCTGTCGTATGGGGTGGGGTATCTGTTCGAGTTGTTCGTCAAACAGTGGGAAATGGTGTTCTCACCTGCCTCGATCGTGATGGCATTTGCCTGCTCGACGTTGATCGGCGTGGTGTTCGGGTTCGTGCCGGCCAGGAATGCGGCGCGGCTGGACCCGATCGAGGCGCTGGCGAGGGACTGACACAGCCCCGTGCGCCCGAGACAGACCCGCGACGTGCAGGCGCAGCGCAAGGCTGCCCCTGCAGGGGACCGTGCCGGGTCAGCAAGGGTGCTCAACCGGTGCGAAGAAGGTCGGCACTGGTTACGCTATTCAGGCCTCGGCATACATCCAGCGCATCAACGAATGCCGACCGCTGATCCCTAGTTTGATGGCTGCCCGGCGCAGGTAGCTTTCCACGGTATTGACCTTGAGCCCCAGCCGATCGCCCTGTTCCGGCGCAGTATGCCCGGCCAGCAGACCCAGGCACACCTGGCGCTCGCGTTCGGAAAGCGTCAGCCCTGACTGCGCCAGCCGGTCGACAAAGCGCTGCTCCAGGCTTTCCTTGGTGTGCCGTTCAGGAGTGGGCTGCAACGCATCGACGTGCTTTTCCAGCATCGGCAGCAGCAACGGCGAAATCGCGTCCAGGCGGCTGCGCTCGAAGGCCGAGAAGCCATAGGTGGAGTCGGCGCGGATCACCTGGATTTCCAGGCGGGCGTTGCCTTTACGGGAGATGCGGTGCAGCCGTGAGGGGTCGTTGAAATCGCCATCCGGCTGTTCGTCCGAGGAAAACACCGTCTCGTCGATCAGCGTCGAATCGCAGGGCAACAGTGGCAACTGGCGGATCTGCGTGGCGTCGATGGACAAGTGGGCCTGGATCAGGTCGTGCAGCATCCGCGGGAACTGGCGGCTGCCGGTGCTGGCAATGACTTTGCCAATTTGCGGGTAGAGCAGGTTCGAATTCATCGTGTCATCCATGAAGGCCAATGAGGGTTATCCCGCCGCGGTATTGCCGGCCCGCATCCAGGGCGTGCGAAGGGAAGTGGTTGGTATCCTAGTACAACGAATGAGTGACGCTTAAATGAAGCAGGAATAATGGCAGAATAATGGCATCTATGCGTGCCCGGCTGGCACTGCGCGGGTTGTCGGGTATCATGCGGCTCCCCACCATTGTCACGAGGCCCGTCCCATGTCCCTGAGCGCTGAACAGATCGGCGAATTTCGCGTATTCGCCGAGCAATTGGCCGATGCTGCCGCTGTGGCGATCAAGCCGTACTTTCGTGCCAGCCTGGCTGTCGAGGACAAGGGCGGGCGCCTGTACGACCCGGTGACCGTGGCCGACAAGGCGGCCGAAGACGCCATGCGTGAGCTGATCCAGGCACGTTACCCCGAGCATGGCATTCTTGGCGAAGAGGCCGGCGTTGCCGTGGGCAGCAGCCCGTTGACCTGGGTGCTGGACCCGATCGATGGCACCCGCGCCTTCATTACTGGCTTGCCACTATGGGGCACGTTGATCGCGCTGAACGACGGCACGCAGCCGGTGGTGGGGGTGATGAACCAGCCGTTCACCGGCGAACGTTTCGTCGGCACCCCGGAAGGCGCCTGGCGCAGCGGCACACCGCTGCAGACCCGTGCCTGCGCCGACCTGGCGTCGGCCACGCTGATGTGCACCACGCCGGACATGTTCGACACCGCCGAGCGCAAGGCGGCATTCGAAGCAGTCGCCGGCAAGGCGCGATTGATGCGGTACGGCGGTGACTGCTATGCCTACTGCATGCTGGCCTCGGGTTTTGTCGACGTGATTGTCGAAGCGAGCCTTCAGCCGTATGACGTACAGGCACTGATGCCGATCATCGAAGGGGCGGGTGGCGTGATCACGGCGTGGGATGGCAGTTCGGCGCAGGATGGCGGGTGCGTGGTGGCCTGTGGTGACCCTGCGCTGCATGCGCAGGTGCTGGAGATGCTGCGCCAGGCAAAATGAAAGCGCTGGCATGACCGCTGCATGTGACGAGCCACTGCGTGCATGCAATGGCTTGTCACTGGCTTTAGCGGGGCTCAGATCAAGAGTTGCATTGCGCAATAACCGCTGTCGTCACTGCGCAATGCAACGAATCGGAGGCCGTTGGGCCCTAACTGCGCAGCGGATATTCTCGTCACCTCATCGGGCACCAGATAGCGCCCTCCCGTCCCGAAGCTTACGTCCGGTTTACCGTCGTGGGTAATTCTGTAAATGATGCCTCTGTGGGAAATCGAGTCGCCGTCGAGCATGTACAGGTTTCCGGCAATGTAGATGGCACCGGTTGGGCCGATGATGACCGTTCCTGCATTGAACGCCCTGATCTTCGCATCTAGACCAAGGTCGATACTCAGGGTGCCGGTCCCGTTGAACGCAGTATCCGGCTCCCCTGTGTGCTTGTCGCAGACCTTGACCAACAGCTTCACGGAATCGCTCGATAGAATGCTGCCCAGCGCGACAACGATTCTGTGCTCATCCGCGCCAAGCTGAATGTTGTGGCTACCAAAATTCAGGTACCCGATTTTGTTGAAATCCAGATCCAGTTGCCCATTACTCTTGTACCTGGCTACAAAGCTCTCGGTCTCCTCCATGCCTGTCAGGGCAAACCCGCCGTCCTCGAAGAAATGGGCGTCCGTAGGTCGGAATGGGGCATCACCGCCCCTAAAATCTTTAATCTGCCACTGGCTCTGGTCTTCATTCGGGCCGAGACCGGCAACTGGCTCACCGGTCTGAGCATCATGCAAGGCAAGCCAGAACTTCTGACTGTTCGGTTGCAAATAGATCGAAGAAGCGTACAAGGTTTTGATCGTCTTGCCGAATAATACACTACGGGAAGCTGCTCCCGAAACGGTGGCCTCCTTGACTTCTGCCTGTTGCAGTGGGTTTGAATGGCTTGTTATTTTCGAAGCGTCTGTTTCTGAACGGTGGTATTCAGAGAGCCCGCTGGATGCAGCTGGCGTGGAGGACCACTCCTCGGGTTGGACCCGTATCATGCCCTTCGTGCCGAAGCCTTCAAGGGGGAGGTAATTGCTTTGAAAGTGGCCAACGACGGCGTGGTATGACAAGTCGTTATTTTTTTGGGTGAGACATTGAGAGTGGGTGATGAACCTCAAACTGTCGTCGATTTTTGCACGCGTGATGAAACGGATTTCTCTTTCACCTCTAAGCTCAGGGTCTATAGAGGAATTTTCAATTTCGACGAAGACGGATTCGGGTTTGCCCTGGGCATCCAGTGATGTCCAGTAGGTATAGATATCGTTATCAACGACGGTTTCGGCGATCCATATCATTCGGCCCGCGGCGTCAATGTTCCAGGAATAGGAAGCTGGGAAGGCTTGGGCGTTCTCAGGTTTAGGTAGAGCGGCATAGCCCTGGTCGCCAAACTTCAGATCCAACGTTCCCGCTTTATTACCAAGCTCGCTCATGATGTTTCCTCCGAGAATTGCAGCAAAGTATCAACTCATTCTGGCAGGCCTGGGTACTATCAAATTTGTCAGGTGGTGCTCGCTGTCCGGTGTGCTAGGCTGTGTACGAAAAGTCTTAAGACGCAGGTCAGGCAAGGCGAAAACAGCCGAGGAACGGCCGGGGTCGCGCCCGACTGTACTGGAGTACATGAGCATTCCGAGGCTGTTTTCAACGCAGCATGAACAAGTATCAAGGCTTTTTGTATAGCGCCTAAGGTGAACCGCGGGGTAATGTATATAATTCTTGCTTTAGATTTAAGTGGCGGGTGTGGGATGACATGACCGCTGACTGCGACAAGCCACTGCGTGTCATGCAATGGCTTGTTCCTTGCTTCAATGACGATCAGATCATCAGTTTCATGGCGCAGTAACCGGCATTTTCATCCAGTTGTGCAACGAACTGGAGGCCGTCGGGCCGTAACTGCGCCTCTTCTAATTTAGTCACTTTATCGGGAAATACGTAGCGGCCTTCCGACGCGAAGCTGACGTCCAGTTTTCCGTCGCGGGTGACTCTGTGAATGATGCCACGATCCGACATTGAAGGGCCGTCATAGTAAAACAGGTTTCCGGCGATGTAGATGTCACCGGTTTGCCCAATGATAACGCTTTTTGTACCAATACCTTTTATCGTCATGCCGAGATCAATTTCTATACTTAGCGTCCCGGTTTCGTTGAAGGTCGTATCCGGCGCCCCTGTGTGCTTATCATAGACCTTGAGCAACAGCTTCACGGGTTCGTATAGCAAAGGTGTGCTCACCGCGATAACGATTCTGTCTTCATTCGCGCCAAGCTGTATGGTGTGGGCACTCAGCCTTATGAACCCGACTTTGTTGAAATCGAGATCCAGTTGCCCATTGCTTTTGTATCTGGCGACAATACTTTCGCCCGCTTCAGTGCCTACCAGGGCGAATCCGCCGTCCTCGAAGAAATGGCATCCCTCAGGTACGAATACGCTATCACTGTCAAAAAAATTTTTAATCTGCCATTGGCTCCGACTTCCATCCGGCCCGAGCCCGGCGACTGGCACGCCTGTCTGTGCATCATGCAAAGCAAGCCAGACTGTCTGGTTCGGTTGCGAATCGAACGAAGAAGCGTACAAGGTTTTGATCGTGTTGCCGATCAAAACGCTCGGGTGGCTGGCGCCATTGCGCGATCTCTGTCTTCTCGTTGCAGCTGCTCTGGAGTACTGGCATCGCTGAGACAGTGTGCTTCCGAACGGCGATGTTCAATGGCAGTGCTGGGCGCAGTTATCGACGTGGGATGGCCGTCAGGTCGAACCACTATCATGCCTTTTGTGCCGAAGCCGTCAAGCGGGGTGAAGTTGTTTTGAAAGTGCCCAATAGCGGCGTGATAGAGCAGGTCGCCATTTTCCAATATATTACATTGGGAGCAGGTGATGAAGGTCGAATTCCCTTCTGCTGTCGCGGGCGTGACGAAATAAATTTTTCGTTCATTGGAAAGCGCGGGATCTATGGGGGAGTCTTCGATTTCGACGAATCCGGGCTTGGGTTGCCAAACACCCTTTGCATCCAGCGTTGTCCAATAGTAGAAGAGCTTGTTATCAATGGCGGTAGCAGCGGTCCAGACCATTCGGCCCGCTGAGTCAATTGTCCAGGCGTAGGACGAGGGCGTATGGAGGGCGTTGGGTGGTTCCGGTAGCTTGGCGTAACCCTCATCGCCGAACTCGAGATCCAGTTCACCCGCTTTATAAATACGTGTGCTCATGGGGTTTCCTCCGTTTGAGCGCAGAGTATCAACGCATTCGGGCAGGCTGGAGTACTGTCAGATTTACCAGGTAACGGGAGTGACCTGCCGGGGCTGCTGAAGCCGGTCTATCGCCAAATCGGCCGGTTAAGGTCAGTGCAACAGTCATTCACGCGTCGTTGGTGCTGGACCGCGCCGCAGGGAGGAAAAGCCGTCGTGGTGTACCCCTGGCTGCATCAACACTGAAACCGGGACTTGCTATCAACGTCAGGTTCATTGATCCCACCGCAGTGCACTTTTTCCATTTTCCGGGCTCTATGCTTGGCCAGGCCCTATTTATCTCCAATGTGGCCGCCGAATTTCGAACCTGTGCCGATGGCTTTAACCGACTCCAATTTCTTTCCCCGCCTGCTACTGACAAGTGCCCTCGCATGCCTGTGCGCCTGCACGCAGCAGCAGGGGCGTGACATGGTCAACCAGCTCGGCAACGGCAAGCCCAGCGAACTGTTCCAGACCAGTGTCGACCGCCTGGCCACGCTGTCGATGCGCGACAACCTGCAAAGCCTGTACCTGCTGATGAACAAGCTTTACCTGCGTAACCCCAACCAGTGGAAGCTGTCCGGGTACGTCGACGCCGCCACGGCCGAGCGGCAGATCCGTATCGCCATCGAGCAACGTCAGCCGCTGCCGCAACTGGGCAACCGCCGCGACCTGGCTGCCTTGAGCTACGCCCTGAGCCCGGAGTTCCGGGGTGACCGCGTGGGCGCATTCATCTACGCGATCGGCAGCATGCTGATTACCGCGCACGGGGGGCGTAGCGAGTTCTACATGACCGACACGATCGACCCGTTGTTCATCAACAACGCGGCGCGCAATATCGAGAAGGCCACCTGGATGCTGAGCCAACGGCAGGATGCCAATGGCGTATTGCTGTTGTTCTCCAATGAAATTTCGGAGGAGGGCAGCAACCTGAGCTTTGCCGTGGAGTTCGGCAAGATCGTGGCGCGCCTGGATTTGCTGGCCGAGTTGCTGGATGAGCGGTATCGGCGGATCGGGCTCAACTATGCCCAGAGCCTACTGCTGATGAATTTCCTGCCCGTGCAGTGACATTGCCTCCAGCATGGGGCGAAACTCGTCCAGCAACCAGTCGCGCAACCTTTGGCAGCTGGACTCATGTTCCTTGTCTTCATTGAAGGCCAGGAAGTGGAAGGTGTCCTTGAGCACCAGTTCTTCTGCCACCGGCCTTACCAGCAGCCCCTGCGCCACCAGCGGCGCCACCAGGTGGTGCCAGCCCAGTGCCACGCCCTGGTTGCCCAGCGCCAGTTGCACCAGCAGGTTGTAGTCGTTGGCATTGAAAAAATGCGGTGCGGTGTTGGCGCGGCTTTTCAGGTCGACGTCATGGAAGGCCAGCCACACGTTCCAGTCCACATGCTCGGCCACCTGCGAACGGCCATAGGGGCTCAGGTTGAGCAACGTGGCGTCGCGCAGCCCCTGCAGGGTGCGTATCTCCGGGTGCTGCGCCAGGTAGTGCGGCGTGCACACCGGGTAGATCACGTCATGGTTGAGCGGGTGCGAGCTGTAGCCTGCCTGCACTTTGCCCAGCTTGGTGATGTAGATATCAGGGCGAACCCCCGGCTCCATCGACAGGAAGTTCTGGGTGGTCACCAGGTTGATGTCGATGTCCGGGTTCTCGTCGAAGAACCTTGGCATGCGTGGCCCCATCCACAGCGCGGCAAAGGCCGGTGAACAGCACAGGGTGACCACCTGCTTGGTGTTGGTGTTGCTGCGGATGCGCTCGGCCGCCTGGGAAATGTTGACGAACGATAACTGCACCGCATCGAAGAAGATCGACCCGGCGACAGTCAACTCTACCGCGCGCCCCACCCGGGTGAACAACTCTGCACCCAGGTAGGTTTCCAGCTCACGGATCTGCCGGCTTACGGCGGCTTGGGTCACACACAAGGCTTCGGCTGCACGGGTGAAGTTCTGGTACTTGGCGGCAGCGACGAAGACTTTGACCGCGCGCAGCGAGGGCATCTTGATCAGCGTCTGATCGGGTTCGGAGTGTCTGACCATGGCGTTGGGTGCAGGTCCTTGGTGATACCTGATGGGAGCAGCCTTGTGCTGCGCAAGGCCCCGTCCAGGCCCCGCTAGCGCAGTGTATGAGCGGGCATCTTCCCAGCACAAGGCTGCTGCTGGATTCGACTGTTTCCAAGCGCTCTGCGGCGGGGCTTGCCCTGCGATTGATAACTTCAGGTAATGGTTTGCGTGCTGCAAATGTCGTTGGACCCGCTTTGTATCAGGCCCTAACGTTAATCACACGGCGCGACACCGAGACATCGATGTCGAACAATTTTTCGAAGCAGGACATTCTGCGTGCCGGTTATGACTCACGTTCGAATTTGAACGGACTGCCAAGCGTACTCGCACTGATCGCTACCCGCCTTATTGAAAGTGCGATGTTGATAGATTGGTTAATAAGCATAATAAAGAGGGTCGTATGAGCCATGCCGATGAGATTCTTTCGGTAAACAATATCTTCAAGGTGTTCGGTCCCAACCCGAACATGGCCATGGAGATGCTCCGCAAGGGCGCCGACAAGAACGAAATCTTCAGCAAGACCGGCCACGTCGTCGGCGTGTTCGATGCAAGCTTTTCCGTCAAACGTGGCGAGATCTTCGTCATCATGGGGCTGTCCGGCTCGGGCAAGTCGACCATGGTGCGGCTGTTCAACCGCCTGATCGAACCTACCTCCGGCAGCATCCACCTCAACGGCAAGGAAATTACCGGGCTCTGTGACAAGGCCCTGCTCGATGTGCGCCGCAAGGAAATGGGGATGGTGTTCCAGTCCTTTGCCTTGATGCCGCACATGAGCGTGCTGGAAAACACCGCGTTCGGCCTGGAAATTGCCGGCGTACCGGAAGGCGAACGCCACCGCCGTGCCAGTGAAGCCTTGAGCCAGGTTAGCCTGGCGGGCCACGAGCACAGCTATCCGCACCAGCTCTCAGGTGGCATGCAGCAGCGCGTGGGCCTGGCCCGGGCGCTGGCCAACGACCCGGCGATTCTGCTGATGGACGAGGCGTTTTCTGCGCTCGACCCACTGATCCGCAGCGAAATGCAAGGTGAGCTGATTCGCCTGCAGGCCGAGCAGCAGCGCACCATCATCTTCATTTCCCACGACATCGAGGAAGCCATTCGCATCGGCCACCGCATTGCGATCATGGAAGGTGGTCGCGTGGTGCAGATCGGTACACCGCAAGAACTGATCAACCAGCCGGCCAACGATTACGTGCGCACCTTTTTCAAGAGCTTCGACAGCTCGCGCGTGCTCAAGGCCGGGGATGTGGCCCGGTTCGACCCGGCGGTGGTGTGCAAGGTCAACGGCAAGGCCCCGAGCTTCCAGGCCGGTGTCCCGTTCGGCTACCTGGTCGACGACCGAGGGCAGTTGCTGGGCGTGGTCGACACCGACGCCAACGGCGCCACGGCCAGTGACCGCTACAGCCTGCATGAGCAGCGCCCGGTGTACATCGACACACCGCTGCACGAGGTGCTGGGCATTGCAGCCGACCTGCCGTATCCGGTACCGGTACTCGACCGCCAGGGCGCCTTCAAAGGCACGCTGTCGAAGAACGAGCTGCTGCAGACCCTGAGCCGCAATTAAAACAACAAAGAGGTAAGCCCTCATGTCCGAATTCAGCCTTCTCGACCCGTTCCAGGCGGCCACCATCCCCTTGGGCGACTGGGTCACCGCGACCCTGAATTTCCTGGTACACAACTTCCGTGAGGTGTTCCGCGCCATCCGCTGGCCGATCGACCAGGTGCTCAACGGTATCGAGTTCACCTTGCAGAGCATCCCGCCCACCATCGGCATCATCCTTTCCTCGTTGCTGGGCTGGCAGCTCGCCGGCAAGCGCATGGCATTGCTGTGTTTCGTCACCCTGACCCTGCTTGGCCTGATCGGCGTATGGTCAGAGTCGATGACCACCCTGGCGCTGGTACTGACCTCGGTGTTTTTCTGCGCGGTCATCGGTATCCCGCTGGGCATTGTCTGCGCCCGCAGCAACCGCCTGGAAAGCATCATCCGGCCGCTGCTGGACGCCATGCAGACCCTGCCGGCGTTCGTCTACCTGGTGCCGGTCGTAATGCTGTTCGGTATTGGTAACGTGCCTGGGGTGCTGGTGACCATCGTGTTCGCCCTGCCGCCCCTGGTGCGCCTGACCAACCTGGGTATTCGCCAGGTGCCGGAGGACAAGATCGAAGCCGCACGCGCCTTTGGCTGTACGCCACGGCAGATGCTGACCCGCGTGCAGCTGCCGCTGGCCACCTCGACCATCATGGCCGGCCTTAACCAGACCCTGATGCTGTCGCTGTCGATGGTGGTGATCGCCTCGATGATCTCGGTCGGCGGGCTGGGCCAGATGGTGCTGCGTGGCATCGGCCGCCTGGACATGGGCCTGGCTACCGTGGGCGGGGTAGGGCTGGTGCTGCTGGCAATCTTCCTCGACCGCCTGACCCAGGCCATGGGCGCCCGCACCAGCGGTGACCCGAGCCTGCGCTGGTACCACACCGGCCCGGTCGGGTTAGTGCTGCGCCTGATTGGCGCAGGGCAAGCGCAAGGGCGGCGCAAGACCGCCTGAGCACTGCAAGAACCTTGAGACGTTCGATCTGCCGCACTTGAAGATAAAAATGAGAAAAAGGTAAGCGACGATGCACGAATCCAAATTCACCCGCAGCATCCTCAAATGCGCCACGGCGCTGACCCTGGCGGCCGCGGCCCTGGGTGCACACGCCTCGGCGGAAAAGCCCGGCGATGGCGTGAAGGTAACGCCGATCTTCCCCTCCATCGCCGAAGAGCGGTTCCGGGGCGAAGTGGCCATGGAAGGCCTGCGCGAGCTGGGCTACAAGGTGCAGGAGCCGAAGGAGACCGAATACGGCGTGATGATGGTGGCCTTGGCCAACGGCGATGCCGACTTTACCGTGCACCTGTGGGAGAAACTGCACAACCAGTTCTACCAGCAGGCCGGTGGTGACGAGGTGATGGTCAAGACCGGCAACATCCTCCCGGGCGTGGCCCAAGGCTACCTGATCGACAAGAAAACCGCCGACCAGTACAACATCAAGTACATCACCGACCTGAAAAAGCCGGAAATTGCCAAGCTGTTCGACACCGACGGCGACGGCAAGGCCGACATGACCGGTTGCAACCCAGGCTGGGGCTGCGAGCTGGTGATTGCCCACCATATGAAGGCCTACGACCTGGACAAGAGCATCACCGTCAACCAGGGCTCGTACTTCGCGCTGATGGCCGACACCATCGCCCGTTTCAAGGAAGGCAAGCCGATCTTCTACTTCACCTGGGTACCGCAGTGGATCGCCAGCGTGCTGGTCGAAGGCAAGGACGTGGTCTGGCTGGAAGTGCCGAAAACCGACCTGCCAGACGGCAAGAACGATGTCGACACGATGTACCACGGCAAGAACCTGGGCTTTGCCATCGACAAGGTGGTGGCTGTGCTGAACAAGGACTTTGCCGATAAGAACCCGGCAGCGCAGAAGTTCCTGTCGCTGGTGCAGATCAGCATCGACGACGAGAGCAACCAGAACCTGAAAATGCAGCAGGGCGAGAAGAAGCCTGCCGACATCACCCGCCATGCCAAGGAATGGGTGGCAGCGCACCGCCAGCAGTTCGACCAGTGGCTGCAGGCCTCGCGCGACGCTGCGGCCCAGGCCGGTAAGTAACCGGATCCATCAGTGTTGGCTCATTCGCGGGCAGACCGCACCTGCAGGAAGTTGCAGGGGCGGGCTTGCTCGCGAACGAGCCAACGCTAATTTTGCTGTTGAGTCAAAGCCATGAGCCACTTCGAAAGCACCCTCAAAAACACCAACCTGGCCCACCTGGCCCCCGCCATCCGCACCACACTCAGCATGCCCTGCCAGCGGGTGGCCTTTATCCTGCGCGAACACTTCTCGATGATGGCTTTCACCGCCGCCATGGACAGCCTGGTCACCGCCAACCTGATGAGCGCCACGCCGTTGTTCCAGGTCCAGGTGGTAGGCGAGGGCGAGCAAGTGCTGAGCGACCTGGGCATTGCCTTGCCCGTCAACACCCAGCTGGCCGACCTGGACGTACAGGGCCTGGACTGCCTGTTGGTATGCGGCGGTTTTCGCGTGCGCCTGGAAACCGCAGCGCTGCTACGCGCCAGGTTACGCCAGGCCGACCAGCACGGCTGCCAGCTGGGTGGCCTGTGGAACGGTGCCTATTTCCTGGCCGAAGCAGGATTGCTCAATGACCACGATTGCGCCTTCCACCCCGATGGCAGGGCAATGATGAGCGAACTGTTCCCCAAGGTGCGCATCAGCCGTCAGGCCCATGTGCTGGACCGCCGCCGGATGAGCTGCGCCGGTGCCAGCAGCGCCCTGGACATGATGTTGGCGCTGCTTGAGCAGTGCGGCGGAGTGCCGTTGCGCCGCGCCGTGGAGCAGATGCTGGCATGTGATCGGGCGCGGGTGATGAGCGATGCCCCGGCCAGCACCCCGGAAATCGACCCCGGCCTGCCCAAGGGCGTGCGCCTGGCGCTGGAACTGATGCACGCCAACATCGAGGACCCCATTGGCATCGATGAGATTGCCCAGCATGCCGGTTTGTCCCGCCGCCACCTGGAGCGGTTGTTCCGCCGACATGTACAGGCGACCCCTCCGCGTTATTATCTGGAACTGCGCCTGACCCATGCGCGGCAGTTGCTGCAGCACACCAGCAAGTCACTGACCGAAGTGGCGGTGGCCAGCGGGTTCGTGAGTTTCCCGCATTTCTACCGGCGTTTTCGCGAGTTGTTCGCCATTGCGCCACGCCAGTACCGGGCACGCAGCCAGGGATGGACGGCGCGGCAGGATGTGGCAGTGCATTGAGTGATGGGCTGCCTGTGCCGGCCCATTCGCGGGTAAACCCGCTCCCCCACAGTTCGAGGTAGCAGATTTACCCCGAGAAGAGGGAGTTGCCGGAAAAAACGTTCGATAACCGAACATTTACAGCATTTGAATTGTTCGCTATCCGCCCAGCCAATCCCATCGTTGCATTGCCCAACCCCCCCCCTTTTTGCTGTAGTGTCCCCCATTCGCCGGCTGTCGCCTGCCCCTGCGACGCGCTGCCAGCCCGATAGAATGACCGTGATGACCGCAACCACAGCCCACAAGGCGGTAGGACGCGGCGACCAGAACAATAACGATACCGAGTGCCTTGCCTATGGAAAGCCGCCTGCTGAGCGAGCGCAGTAGCGTGTTTCACCACGCCGACCCTTATGCTGTGTCCGATTATGTGAACCAGCATGTCGGCCAGCATTGCATCGGTCTGTCCCGTACCACCCACCCCCAGGCTAGCCTGAGCCATCGCAAGTTCGCCGAACTCGACCTGTGCCGTATCAGCTACGGCGGCAGTGTTCGCGTTACTTCGCCCGCGCTGGAAACCATCTACCACCTGCAAGTCCTGCTCAATGGCAACTGCCTGTGGCGCGGGCACAAGCGCGAGCAACACCTGGTGCCGGGTGAATTGCTGCTGATCAACCCCGACGACCCGGTTGACCTGACTTACTCGGAAGACTGCGAGAAGTTCATCCTCAAGGTGCCGACCCGGCTGCTGGACTCGATCTGCGATGAACAGCGCTGGCAGCGCCCTGATGGAGGCGTGCGGTTCTTGCGCAATCATTACCGGCTGGATGAGCTGGATGGCTTCGTCAACCTGCTGGCCATGGTTTGCCACGAGGCGGAAGTGGGCGATTCACTGCCCAGGGTGCAGGGCCATTACAGCCAGATTGTCGCCAGCAAGCTGCTGACCCTGATGAGCACCAATATCCGCCGCGAGAGCCTCAGCTCACCGGGTGCAAGCCTGGAGCGGATCATCGATTACATCGACCACAACCTTAAGTTCGAGCTGACAGCGGAGGCGCTGGCGGAGCAGGCGTGCATGAGCTTGCGCTCGTTGTATGCGCTGTTCGATCGGCACCTGCAGACCACACCCAAGCAATACGTGCGACAACGTAAGCTGGAACAGGTGCGTGCCTGCCTGGGCGATGCCAGTTGCTCTGTGCGTAGCGTGACCGAACTGGCCATGGATTATGGCTTCCTGCACCTCGGGCGTTTTTCCGAAGTGTATCGACAGCAGTTTGGCGAATTGCCCTCCGAAACCTTGCGCAATCGGCGTTGAACCGTACCGGTCTCTCGCGGGTAGGGCCGCGAAGAGACGCTTGAGCCTGTCACCTCAACCTGCACAAAACGGATAGCACCCCGCACAAACCGGATATTGCGACCCAATCCCAGCCTCTAACCTGACCAGGTCTAAACAATAACAAGGGAGACCCTGGCCATGTCCCTGGGATTCGACTACCTCAATGCCATGCTTGAGGACGACCGTGAAAAGGGCGTCTACCGCTGCAAGCGCGAGATGTTCACCGACCCACGCCTGTTTGACCTGGAGATGAAACATATCTTCGAGGGCAACTGGATCTACCTGGCCCACGAAAGCCAGATCCCCGAGAAAAACGACTTCCTCACCCTGACCATGGGGCGCCAGCCGATTTTTATCGCGCGCAACAAGGACGGTGAGCTCAATGCCTTCCTCAACGCCTGCAGCCACCGCGGCGCCATGCTCTGCCGCCACAAACGCGGCAACCGTTCCAGCTACACCTGCCCGTTCCACGGCTGGACGTTCAACAACAGCGGCAAACTGCTGAAGGTGAAAGACCCGAGCAACGCCGGCTACCCCGACAGCTTCAACTGTGACGGCTCCCACGACCTGACCAAGGTGGCACGCTTCGAGTCGTACCGGGGCTTTTTGTTCGGCAGCCTGAACGCCGACGTGAAACCGCTGGTCGAGCACCTGGGTGAGTCGGCCAAGATCATCGACATGATCGTCGACCAGTCGCCAGAAGGCCTGGAGGTGCTGCGTGGTGCCAGCTCGTACATCTACGAAGGCAACTGGAAGCTCACCGCCGAGAACGGCGCTGACGGCTACCACGTAAGCTCCGTGCACTGGAACTACGCCGCTACCCAGAACCAGCGCAAGCAGCGCGAGGCGGGCGACGAAATCAAGACCATGAGTGCGGGTGCCTGGGCCAAGCAGGGCGGCGGTTTTTACTCCTTCGACCATGGCCACCTGCTGCTGTGGACCCGTTGGGCCAACCCGGAAGACCGCCCGGCCTATGAGCGCCGCGACCAACTGGCCGCCGACTTCGGCCAGGCCCGCGCCGACTGGATGATCGAAAACTCGCGCAACCTGTGCCTGTACCCGAACGTGTACCTGATGGACCAGTTCAGCTCGCAGATCCGCGTCGCCCGGCCGATTTCGGTGAACAAGACCGAAATCACCATCTACTGCATCGCGCCGAAAGGCGAGAGCGCCGATGCCCGCGCCAAGCGTATCCGCCAGTACGAAGACTTCTTCAACGTCAGCGGCATGGCCACCCCGGACGACCTGGAAGAATTCCGCTCGTGCCAGACCGGCTATGGCGGCGGCACGGGCTGGAACGACATGTCCCGTGGCGCCAAACACTGGGTCGAAGGCGCCGATGAGGCGGCCAAGGAGATTGACCTCGAACCCCTGCTGTCGGGCGTGCGCACCGAGGACGAAGGCCTCTTCGTGCTGCAGCACAAGTACTGGCAGGACACCATGATCCAGGCCCTCAAGGACGAACAGCAGCTGATCCCCGTGGAGGCCGTGCAATGAGCCTGTATGAAACCGTGCGCGACTTTCTCTACCGCGAAGCGCGCTACCTGGACGATGCCCAGTGGGACCAGTGGCTGGAACTGTACGCCAGCGATGCCAGCTTCTGGATGCCGAGCTGGGACGATGACGACACCCTCACCGAAGACCCACAAAGCGAGATCTCGCTGATCTGGTACGGCAACCGTGGCGGCCTGGAAGACCGCGTGTTCCGCATCAAGACCGAACGCTCCAGTGCGACCGTGCCCGACACCCGCACCTCGCACAACATCAGCAACATCGAGATCGTCGAGCAGGGCGAGGGCAGCTGCCAGGTGCGCTTCAACTGGCACACCCTCAGCTTCCGCTACAAGACCACCGACAGTTACTTCGGCACCAGCTTCTACACCCTCGACCTGCGCGGCGAGCAGCCGCTGATCAAGGCCAAGAAGGTGGTGCTGAAGAACGACTACGTGCGCCAGGTCATCGACATCTACCACATCTGATACAGGGTTTTGCGAGCATTGCCCGGTGCGTCTTGTGATGCGCCGTGGCCCGGCTCGCCCGCGAGGTGCAACATGAGCTACCAGATCGCACTGAATTTCGAAGACGGGGTTACCCGTTTCATTGAAGCCACCGGTCAAGAAACCGTGGCCGATGCCGCTTACCGCCAGGGTATAAACATTCCGCTGGACTGCCGCGACGGCGCTTGCGGTACCTGCAAGTGCAAGGCTGAGTCCGGGCGTTATGAGCTTGGCGACAACTTTATCGAAGACGCACTGAGCGAGGACGAAATTGCCGCAGGCTACGTGCTGACGTGCCAGATGCGCGCCGAAAGCGACTGCGTCATCCGCATTCCGGCCTCGTCGCAGCTGTGCAAGACCGAGCAGGCCAGTTTCGAGGCAGCCATCAGCGCTGTGCGCCAGCTTTCGGCCAGTACCATTGCCCTGTCGATCAAGGGCGAGGCCCTGAGCCGCCTGGCCTTCCTGCCAGGGCAGTACGTCAACCTCAAGGTGCCGGGCAGCGAGCAGAGCCGGGCCTATTCGTTCAGCTCGCTGCAGAAGGACGGCGAAGTCAGCTTCCTGATCCGCAACGTGCCGGGCGGGCTGATGAGCAGCTTCCTGACCAACCTTGCCAAGGCTGGCGACAGCCTGAGCCTGGCCGGGCCGTTGGGCAGTTTCTACCTGCGGCCGATCCAGCGCCCGCTGTTGCTGCTGGCCGGTGGTACCGGGCTGGCGCCGTTCACGGCGATGCTGGAGAAGATCGCCGAGCAAGGTAGCGAGCACCCGTTGCACCTGATCTACGGCGTGACCAACGACTTTGACCTGGTCGAGCTCGACCGCCTGCAGGCGTTGGCAGCATGCATCCCCAACTTCACCTACAGCGCCTGCGTGGCCAACCCGGACAGTCAGTACCCGCAAAAGGGCTATGTGACCCAGCACATCGAGCCACGCCACCTCAACGACGGCGATGTCGATGTGTACCTGTGCGGGCCGCCGCCGATGGTCGAGGCGGTCAGCCAGTACGTGCGGGAACAGGGCATCACCCCGGCCAACTTCTACTACGAGAAGTTTGCGGCTGCGGCCTGACAGCCCCCTCTGATTCAACGCAATACGCCGACCCTGTGGGAACGGGCTGCGCGGTGGAGGGCACGGGCTTCGCCCGTGTTCGCGGGCATGCCCGCTCCCACAGTCATCGCGCAGCCTTTCAGGCTTTGAGCAAGACAGTGGCTGCCACAGGGTCTCTCGCGAACTGGAGATTTGCATATGAACAACAGATTCCAAGGCAAGGTCGCCCTGGTCACCGGTGCCGCCCAAGGCATCGGCCGGGGTGTGTGCTGGCGGCTCAAGGCCGAAGGTGCGCAAGTGGTAGCGGTGGACCGTTCCGAACTGGTCCACGAGCTGGCGGGTGAAGGCATGCTTACCCTCACCGCCGACCTGGAACTACACAGCGACTGCGCCCGGGTCATGGCCAGCGCGGTGGAAGCCTTTGGGCGCCTCGACATACTGGTCAACAACGTAGGCGGGACCATTTGGGCCAAGCCCTTCGAGCACTACGATGTCGAGCAGATCGAGGCCGAAGTACGCCGTTCGCTGTTCCCGACACTGTGGTGCTGCCACGCCGCGCTGCCATACATGCTTGAACGCAGCAGCGGCGTCATCGTCAACGTTTCTTCCATCGCCACCCGTGGCGTCAACCGTGTGCCCTATGGCGCGGCCAAAGGCGGCGTCAATGCGCTCACCGCTTGTCTGGCCTTCGAAACGGCGGGCCGCGGGATCCGGGTCAACGCCACCGCGCCGGGTGGCACCGAAGCGCCGCCCCGGCGCGTACCCCGCAACAGTGCAGCGCAAACCGAGCAGGAAAAGCACTGGTACCAGCAGATCGTCGACCAGACCCTCGACAGCAGCCTGATGCACCGCTACGGCAGCATCGACGAACAGGTCGGGGCCATTCTGTTCCTGGCGTCCGACGAAGCCTCGTACATCACCGGCGTGACCCTGCCGGTAGGGGGCGGTGACCTCGGCTGAGCAACACCTTCAGGGCAACAGCTTTCCAACACAACAAAAACAAGAGCGACAGATGCCATGCGAACCCTTGACGTACACCCGATCATCGATAACGCGCGCTTTACCTCGTTCCACTGGATGGTCATGGCCTGGTGCGGCCTGCTGCTGATTTTCGACGGCTATGACCTTTTCATCTACGGTGTGGTACTGCCGGTCATCATGAAAGAGTGGGGCCTGACCCCCTTGCAGGCCGGTGCCCTGGGCAGCTATGCGCTGTTCGGCATGATGTTCGGCGCCTTGGCCTTCGGCAGCCTGGCTGATCGCATCGGGCGCAAGAAGGGCATTGCCATCTGCTTTGCCTTGTTCTCGGGGGCGACCATCCTCAATGGCTTCGCCAGCAGCCCCAGTGAATTCGGCATCTATCGCTTCATCGCCGGCCTGGGCTGTGGCGGCCTGATGCCCAACGCCGTGGCATTGATGAACGAATACGCGCCCAAGCGCCTGCGCAGCACGCTGGTGGCGATCATGTTCAGTGGCTATTCGCTGGGCGGCATGCTGTCGGCGGGCGTCGGCATTTTCATGCTGCCACGCTTCGGTTGGGAATCCATGTTCTTTGCCGCGGCCGTGCCGCTGCTGCTGTTGCCGGTGATTCTCTACTACCTGCCAGAGTCGATCGGTTTTCTGGTGCGCCAGGGGCGTAGCGACCAGGCGCGAGGGCTGCTGAAGCGACTGGACCCAGGCTGCGATGTACAGGCCGATGATGTGCTGCAGGCAACTGATCGCAAAGCCGGCGGGGCATCGGTGCTCGAGCTGTTCAGAAACGGCCTGGCCATTCGCACCTTGGCGCTGTGGCTGGCGTTCTTCTGTTGCCTGCTGATGGTCTATGCGCTCAGTTCGTGGCTACCGAAACTGATGGCCAACGCCGGTTACAGCCTGGGCTCCAGCCTGTCGTTCCTGCTGGCACTGAACTTCGGCGGGATGGCCGGGGCGATCCTCGGCGGCTGGTTGGGCGACCGCTACAACCTGGTCAAGGTCAAGGTGGTGTTCTTCATTGCGGCCGCGCTGTCGATCAGCCTGCTGGGTGTGGACAGCCCTATGCCGGTGTTGTACCTGCTGATCTTCATTGCCGGTGCCACTACCATCGGCACGCAGATCCTGCTGTATGCCGGCGCTGCACAGATGTACGGCCTGTCGGTGCGCTCCACCGGCCTGGGCTGGGCTTCTGGCATCGGCCGCAACGGCGCCATCGTCGGCCCACTGCTGGGTGGCGCGCTGATGGGCATCAACCTGCCGCTGCAACTCAATTTCATCGCATTCGCCATTCCTGGTGCGATCGCCGCGCTGGCCATGGCCGTACACCTGGCCAGTGGGCGGTCACGGGCTTTGCAGGAGGCCTAAGCCACCGCGAAGCAGGCAACACACCACCAAAGCCAGCCACCAGGCCGGCAGCTGCCTTGCGAGAAATTCATGAAAACCTTGATCAGGGACAGCTCGCTGTCCGCCATCGTGGCAGGCTGCATCGCCACGATGATTTCCTATGCCGGGCCATTGGTGATCATCTTCCACGCCGCCGAAGCCGCCGGCCTGTCGCACCGGCAACTGTCATCCTGGGTCTGGGCGGTGTCCATGGGCAGTGCGGTGTTGGGTGCGCTGCTCAGCCTGCGCTACCGCGTACCGGTGGTGATCGCCTGGTCCATCCCGGGCTCGGCACTGCTGGTCACCGCGTTGCCGCAATTGGGCCTGGCCCAGGCCGTGGGGGCTTATCTGGTGGCCAACCTGATCCTGCTGCTGATTGGCATCAGCGGGGCGTTCGACCGCATCATCGCGCGCCTGCCAGGGTCGATCGCTGCGGGCATGCAGGCCGGCATCCTGTTCAGTTTCGGCATCGAGGTGTTCCGGGCATTGCCGGTGCAGCCGTTGCTGGTCCTGGGGATGTTCGTCACCTACGTGCTGATGCGCCGGTTACAGCCCCGTTATGCCGTGGTCGCCGTGCTTTGCGTGGGCACGTTGATAACAGTCGCCAGCGGCGCATTCCGTAGCGAGGCGCTGGTGCTGGAGCTTGCCTCTCCCCAGTGGATCACCCCGCAGTTCAGCCTGCCAGCCGTGTTCAGCCTGGCACTGCCCCTGGTGCTGGTGGCGCTGACCGGGCAGTTCATGCCCGGCATGGCGGTATTGCGTAACGCCGGCTACAGCACGCCGGCCAGCCCGCTGATCGGCGCCAGTGCCCTGGCCGGTACCGTCCTGGCGCCGTTTGGTTGCCACGGGCTGAACCTGGCGGCGGTCACTGCCAGCCTGTGTACCGGGCATGAAGCCCACGAAGACCCACGCCGGCGCTACGTGGCGGCAGTAGCTGGCAGTGGGCTGTACCTGCTGCTGGGCATCGCGGGCGCCACCTTGATGTCTTTGTTCGCGGCCTTTCCTGCCGCATTGATCGCCGCCCTGGCTGGCCTGGCCCTGTATGGCGCCATCAGCGAGGCCTTGGCCCGCAGCCTGGCAGAGCCGGCAGAGCGTGATGCCGGGCTGTTCACCTTCCTGGTCACGGCTTCCGGGGTGGCGTTCCTCGGGCTGTCGGCAGCGTTCTGGGGGTTGCTGTTCGGCCTGCTGGCACACGCACTGCTCAGGCTGCGCCGGCCACGTGTCCGGGAGGTGCTGCGCCGTACATCCTGAATTGCCGTGTTCCCAACGCTTTACCCATAACAACAAGATCAAGAGAGCTTCGGAATGAATCACACCCCTTGCGTCGCCCTGGGCCTGACTTTGCTCAGCCAACCATTGCTGGCTGCCGAAGGCGGCTTCTTCGAGGACTCGAAGGCCACCCTGAGCGCCCGAAACTACTACTTCAGCCGCGATTTTTCCGACATTGTCGGGGCCAACCAGCAGTCCAGGGCCGAGGAGTGGGCCCAGGGCTTCATCCTCGACTTCAGGAGCGGTTACACCCCGGGCAGGGTCGGCTTTGGCGTGGATGCCCTGGGCCTGTTGGGCATCAAGCTCGACAGCAGCCCCGACCGGGCCAACACCGGCCTGCTGCCGGTGCACGGTGATGGCCGCGCTGCCGATGAGTACAGCCGCCTGGCACCGACCTTCAAGGCGCGCCTGTCGAAGACCGAACTCCGTGTGGGTGAGCTGCAACCCAACCTGCCGGTACTGACGTTCAGTGATATCCGCCTGTTACCACCCACTTATCAGGGTGCCAGTATCAGTTCGGCGGAGATCGACGGGTTGACCGTACAGGCCGGCCACCTGAAAAGCACCCACCTGCGCAACGAGGGCGGCGACGGCAAGATGAACGCGATGCTTGGCCATGTGCCGATGCGCCAGGCCCAGAGCGATGCCTTCAACTACGTTGGCGGCGACTACGCGTTCAATGCCAACCAGAGCAGTGTCAGCCTGTGGTACGGGCAGCTGGAGGATATCTACGAGCAGGGCTTTGTCGGCTTCAAGCACAGCAAGCCAGTGGGGGAATGGGTGCTCAGCGCCAACCTGGGCTATTTCACCGCGCGTGAAGAGGGCGGTGCATTGCTGGGCAACATCGACAACCAGGCGTTCTTCTCGATGTTTACCGCCCGACATGGCGGGCACAGCTTCCACGCAGGCTACCAGGGCATGTATGGCGACAGCCCTTTCCCACGGGTGTTCGCCAACATCTCGCCGCTGGGTAACGAGGTGCCGACGTATGAGTTCGCCTACACCGATGAACGCTCTTACCAAGTGCGCTACGACTACAACTTCGCCGCCATGGGCGTACCTGGGCTGACGGCGACGGTGCGCTACATAACCGGTAACAATGTGGATACCGGGCAGGGCTATGAAGGGCGCGACCGCGAGCGCGATCTGGATATTGGCTATGCGGTGCAGAGCGGGGTACTGAAGGGGCTGGGGATTCGCGTGAGGAACGCCATGGCGCGGTCCAATTACCGCAGCGATATCGACGAGAACCGCCTGACGCTGGTTTATACCTGGCAGTTGTTCTGACCGCGGCACGGTGCGTTCCCACGCTTCAGGCGCCTTTTGCAGGAGCGCACCCAGGTGGGCAGTTGCATCAGCAACAAGGCAGGCATTTGCCTATCCGCCTTGGTTGAGGGTAGTTTTCAGCAATCACCTGCCAGGAATGCACCCCTTGGACTCCATCACCCAAGCTGTACTCGGCGCTGCCCTGCAAGGCACCGTGCTCGGTCGCATCCAGGGCCGCCGTGCGCTGCTGTATGGTGCAGCGCTGGGCACGCTGCCCGACCTCGATGTGATCATCCGCTACGCCGACCCGGTGTCGCAGATGACCTATCACCGTGGCTTTTCCCATTCGCTGTTCGTGCTCACGGGGCTGGCCTTGCTGCTGGCCTGGCTGGTCAACAAATGCTGGCCTGGCAAGGGCTATACCTTGCCCAGGCTGTTCCTCGCATTCTGGCTGGTACTGGTTACCCACCCGTTGCTGGACGCCTTCACGGTCTACGGCACGCAGCTGTTCTGGCCGCTGCAAGGTACCCCGCAAAGCTGGGCGGCGGTGTTCATCATCGACCCGGTCTATACCGTGCCACTGCTGCTGGCGGTCATCTACGCCATCGCCAAGGGCGTGACTGCCAGGGCTGAACGCCTGCTGACCCTGGCGCTGGTATTCAGTACCGCCTACCTGGGGTTTGGCCTTGCCGGGCGCATGGCGGCCGAGCAGCGCTTCGAGGCGGCGCTGCACCAGCGCGGCATCGCTACCAGCGAGGTCCGCGCCGTGCCGATCGCGTTCAACAGCCTGGTCTGGCGGGTGCTGGCCAAGACCGCGGAAGGGGACTACTACGAAGGCATCAGCAGTGCATTCGACCGACAAGCGCCAGAGATGCAGCGCCTGTCGCGAAACCTGCAGCTTGCGCAAGCGCTGAGCGATGATCCCCTGCACCAGCGGTTGCGCTGGTTCACCGATGACTGGCTGCGCTACGACCAGATCGGTGATGCGCTGGTGGTCACCGACCTGCGTATGGGTATTCCAGGCAACTACACCTTCCGTTTCAACATGGCCCACCGTGACAACCAGGGGCGCTGGATTGTCGATGTGCCTTCGATGTTTCAGGGCGCTGGCCCAGGTTCGATGTTCAACGGCGCAGACCTGGCGTTGATCTGGCGGCGCATTATCGAGCAGCAACCACCCTTGCCTCTGGCAGTGTGGACCGAACGCTATCTGGGCGTCAGCCCCGTCGAGCGCGAGCGCTAGGTAGTGCGCTCGGCCGGGCTGGATCTGGTCAAATGGACGGCGATGTTGACCATGGTCGTCGATCACTTGCGTTTTCTGTGGCCCGAGACCGATGGCCTGTTCGTGTTGGGGCGGCTGGCGTTTCCACTGTTCTGCCTGGCGATAGCAGTGAACGTGGGGCGAGCCGGGGCGGGGGCGCTGTATACCCGTGGCAACCTGCGCTATCTGGCGCTGATGCTGATGTTCGTGGTGCTGTCCGAGCCTGCGTATCGTTGGCTGGACAGTGGCTCGCAGACATTCAGCGTGATGCCCACCCTGGCATTGGGGCTGGTGGTTGCCTGGGGTGTGCATCACCCCTTGATATCGGCACGCGTGCTTGGCATCGCCGGCCTGCTGGCAGGTTGGTTGTTGCGTGAGCAGCTGATGTATGGGTTGCCGGGGGTGTTGCTGCCGGGCGCCTGCTTGATGGCGCGCAGGCAAGGTGGGGTTGTCGGGTTGTTGCCTTGCCTGTTGGCTGCGGGCGGCAATCTGACCAATAGCTGGTTGCGCGAGCACCTGTTGGCACCGTTTACGGTGCTGACACTGGTTGCCGCAGCCCTGGCGATTCCGCTCGGGGTGCTGCTGTTACGGCAGGATGAATGGCGGGTGCCTGCGGTGGGGCGCTGGGGTTACCTGTTCTATCCGCTGCATTTGCTGGCCATCAAGGTCCTTTCATGAGCCAGTCATCCGGCCGGGGTGAAAGGGGGACTGGGAGCCCGGCGTTGGGCTCCCATTGCCCGCGAAGAGGCCAGTACAGGAAGACGATCAGCTGCGGGCCAACCGCCCACTCACATAATGCGCGACATCATTGAACCCTAGGGTCGACGCATGTCCCGGTGTCACCAGTGAGTCAATGAACGCCTCGTCCTCGGCGGTGATCTTCACCGCCAGCGCCCCCCCATAGGTCTCCCACTGTTCCTCGGTGCGCGGCCCTACGATAGCGGAACTCACCCACTGGTTATTCAACACCCAGGCAATGGCGAACTCGACCATCCCCACACCTTTGGCCTCGACATAGGCCTGGATCTGCCGGGCAATCGCCAGCGATTCCTGGCGCCACTCCACCTCCATGATGCGCTTGTCCTGGCGCCCGGCACGGCTGCCAGGGTCCGGCACTGCCCCGGGCGCGTACTTGCCACTGAGTACACCTCGCGCCAGCGGGCTGAACGGCACCACGCCCAGACCGTGCGCGGCCGCAGCTGTGAGTTGCTCTGGCTCGGCCTGGCGGTTGACGATGTTGTACAGCGGCTGGCTGACCACCGGTTTGGGTACCCCCAGGCGCTCGGCAATGTGACAGACCTCGGCAATGCGCCAGCCACGGAAGTTGGACACGCCCCAGTAGCGGATCTTGCCCTGGCGCAGCAGGTCGCCAATGGCCTGTACGGTCTCTTCCAGGGGTACCTGGCGGTCTTCACGGTGCAGGTAGTAGACGTCCAGGTAGTCCATGCGCATGCGCGTCAACGTCGCTTCAAGGGCGTTGAAGATGTGCTTGCGCGACAATCCGCTGCGGTTGGGCAGGCCGTCGGACGGGCCGAAGCCGACCTTGCTGGCGACGATCCAGTCCTGGCGATGGCGCGCCACCGCTTCACCGACGATTTCTTCTGAGCGCCCGGCGTTGTACACGTCGGCGGTATCGATGAAGTTGATACCTTGGTCCCAGGCCTTGTCGATGATGCGCAGGGCGTCCTCGGTGCTGGTCTGCTCGCCGAACATCATGCTGCCCAGGGTAAGGGCGGAAACCTGCAGGCCACTGTGGCCAAGAGGGCGGTAGATCATGCGCGTGGGTCCTTTTGCAATCGGCTGACCTGCCTGTTTTACACACAACCCGGGTGCATTGAAAGGCGCTGCTCAACCGATCAGCGCCATGGCCTCCGGCAAGGTCAATGGTCGCTTCATGCGTTGCGACAGCGTCGCCATGGTGTCGGAGTAGCCCATGGCGATCACCGCTTCGACGCGATCATCCACGCATTGCAGGGCCATGAAGTCACCCTGTTCCGGTTCACCGACGAACGCGATCCGGTTCCAGTCCTGCGCGTGCCCCAGCACTTCGTACGTGCGGCCATGCTGGTAGGTCCAGAAAAACGGCACGTCGGCATAGCGGCGCTGCTCGCCAAGCATGTTGGCGGCAGCGATCACCCCGTGCTGCTGGGCCAGGCGCCAGTGTTCGATACGGACCGGGCGGCCTGTCAACGGGAAGGTCACGATATCGCCCGCAGCCCACAGGCCCTCGGCAGCGCGCATTTCCGCGTCGACCCGCACCGACTTGTCCTCGCCCAGCGGCACGCCTTGCAAAAAAGCGGTCGCCGGCTTTACCCCAGTCCCCAGCAGTACCAGTGGCGTTTGCAATCGCTCACCATTGGCCAGCACTACGGCTTCGACCTTGTCCTGCCCCTCGATCCGCTCTACCTCGGTAGGGCCGTGGAAGATGACCCCTTTGCGTTCATGCAACGCACGGATGCTGCGCCCGATGCGTTCACCCAGCTGCTGCGCCAGCGGGACGTCTTGGCGAGTGACCAGATGCACTTGCGCGCCGTACTGGCGCAGGGCCGAGGCTGCTTCCAGGCCAATGAAACCGTCACCGACGATCACCACCGGTTTGCCAGGTTCGGTGGCATCGAGCAACTGGGCAGCATCCTCGCGCGAACGCAGGGTAAACACCCCTGGCAGGTCGATACCTGGGAGCTCAGGGCGCAGGGTTTTAGCGCCAGTGGCCAGCAGGCAGGCGTCATACTCGATCTGCTGCCCGTCTGCGAGGGTGAGTTGGCGTTTCTGGCTGTTGAGGCTGCGCACTTTGCCGTGCTTACGCTCCAGGTGGCCCTTGCGCAGTGCGTCGGCTTCGAGCAGCGCGGGGACCTCATCGGGCGCCATCTGCCCGGCTATCACGAATTTGCTGAGTGCGGTGCGGTCGTAGGCGGGCTGGCGCTCCTGGTCGACCCACACCAGGCGGCCGGAAAAGCCATGGTTGAGCAGGGTGGCGACTGCGGCGCTGCCGGCAGCACCGGCACCCACCACCACGAAGCAGCGGGCGTCGCTGTGCCTTGGCGGCTCGATCGGTGGCAGGGGCTGGTCATCGACCCAGACTTCATCGCCCTTGACCCACGCCTTGTAGCGGCGCAGGTCGGCCAGTGCAGGTGGCTCGCAGACCACGCCGTCGTCAACGGCGAACGCAGCCTTGTGCCAGGGGCAGACCAGCAGGCCACCGCAGACTACGCCCTCGTCGAGTGGCGCCCCGGCATGGGGGCAGTTGCCTTGAAAGGCGTGTACCTGCTCCCCTTGACGGACGAGGATGAGTTCTTCGCTACCGGCCTGGACGCGCAGGGGGCGATGTTCGTCGAGTTGGTCCAGGCGGGCCACGGCGTGCTCGGTCATGGGGTTTCTCCAAGGGGGTTTGAAACCATTTGACGCCTGGGTAGCGAGGGGGATGCGTTGATCTGACGATCGGAAGCTTTAACCCGCCGGGTGACACGCTGGCGGTGACGGGGACACCATCTTCCCTGATGAAGATGATAATCGTGCTAAAGGGCTACCGCGCAACGGTAGCCCTTTAGCGTGACGGCGAGGTGGCCGGAATCTACCGCGAATGCCTCAACGGGTGAGTGCAGAGCTCAACACACCCGCCCGGGTCACGCGCAAGGCCACCAGGCTGCCCAGCACGATCAGCGCGGCCAGCGAATACAGTGCGGCATCGGTCGAGCCGGTCTGGTCCTTGATGAACCCCACCAGGTACGGGCTGAGAAAACCGGCCATCTGGCCTACCGAGTTGATGATCGCCAAACCGGCGACAGCGGCGCTGGCACTGAGCAGCGCAGTCGGCATGGGCCAGAACATCGGCAGGCCGGTGAGGGCGCCCATGGTGGCGATCGACAGGCCAAGAATGGCGATGCTCGGGGTGCCGGCGAAGTTCACCGCGATCAGCAGGCCAATGGCGCCCATCAGCATCGGTACGACCAAATGCCAGCGGCGCTCGTTGCGCAGGTCGGCGGAGCGCCCGCAGAGGATCATGAACACACCAGCCAGCAGGTACGGGATCGCGCTGAGCCAGCCGATCAGCAGCGGGTTGTCGAAGCCCATGCCCTTGATGATCGAGGGGAGCCAGAAGTTGATCGCGTACACGCCGCTCTGGATGCAGAAATAGACAAAACCGAAGGTCCAGATCAGCGGGTTGGTCAGCACGGCCAGCACGCTGTCGCCTGCGGTGTTCGGCTTGCTGGCGGCATCGGCGTCGAGATCGGCGGCGATCAGTTGGCGTTCCGCCGGGCTCAGCCACGCGGCTTTCTGGTAGCCATCACTGAGCAGGAACACCGCCATTACCCCCAGGGCAACGGTCGGCAAGCCCTGGATCAGGAACATCCACTGCCAGCCGGCCAGGCCGTGCTGGCCGGCGGCGAAGTGTTGCAGGATCCACCCGGAGAACGGCCCGCCGAGCAGGCCCGACACCGGGATTGCCGACATGAACAGGGCCATGATGCGCCCGCGGCGGGCAGCGGGGAACCAGCGCGAGAGGTACAGCACCACGCCGGGGAAGAAACCGGCTTCGGCAGCGCCGGTGAGCAGGCGCAGGGTATAGAACTCGGTGGGGGTGCTGACGAACAGCAGGCAGGTGGAGAGGCTGCCCCAGGCGATCATCATCAGCGCGATCCAGCGCCGCGGACCGAAGCGGTTGAGCGCCAGGTTGCTCGGCAGACCGCACAAGACGTAGCCGATGAAGAAGATGCCGGCGCCAAGGCCGTATACCGTTTCGCTGAATTTGAGGGCGTCGAGCATCTGCAACTTGGCAAAGCCGACGTTGACGCGGTCCAGGTAGTTGAACAGGTAGCAGATGAAAATGAACGGAATCAGCCGCAGGGTGATGCGCCGGTACAGCGCGTTGCGGGAGGTATCCATGCCTTGGTCAGGGGCGGGGCTGTGTGCCATGATCGGGTTCTCTGTTGTTATGGTTGTCGCCGCGTCGCCTGTTCCGGCGCTCGCCCTGACGAGTCTCGGGGACTGCGGCGTGCCTGTCTTTGTGCTTTTGCACAGCGATCGGCCCGGGCTGCTGTGCCCGGGCCCAAAAGCCTAACACCCAAAGGACCGTTCAATGTTCGAACTCGACCATGACCTGGCACAGGATATCGTGGACCGGGCAATGGCCATTCTGCCCTGCAACGTCAATGTCATGGACAGCCAGGGCCTGATCCTTGGCAGTGGCGAGCCGGAGCGCATCAACACCCGTCACGAAGGGGCGCAGTTGGTGCTGGCCAATGGCAGGATCGTCGAGCTGGATACTGACGCGGCCAAGTGCCTGAAGGGCGTGCAACCCGGCGTGAATCTGCCGCTGATGCTCGATGGCCGGCTGATGGGCGTGCTAGGCCTGACAGGCGACCCGCAGCAGGTGCGCACCTACGGCGAACTGGTACGCATGACCGCCGAAATGCTGTTGGCCCAACGGCATTTGCAGGCCGACCAGAAATGGCGTCGACAGCGCTGTGATGACTTGCTGGCCTTGTTGCTGGGGGGCAGCGGTGACTCCCCGCGTTTGCTCGACGAAGCCCGGCAGTTGGGCCTCAAGCCGCAGTTGCCACGGGTACCGTGCCTGTTCGAGCTGGCCTCGGGGCCGGCCGCCGAGGCGCTTGCCGCGTGGTTGACCAGCCGCTACCCGGACAGCTGGTGCGTCAGCCCCGCGCGCCACTCGCTGCTGTGGTGTCGCCCGGCCGGGCTGCCCCTGGACGAGCCGCGCTTGCTGGAACGCTTGCAGCGACATGGCTGGGAGGTGGAGCGGCTGGCCCTGGGCAGCGCTGCGCAGAGCCTGGAGCAGCTGCGCCGCGGTTACCGCCGGGTACGTGACCTGTTGGCTTACGGCCGAGAGGTAGTGCCTGGCGAACGCCTGCTCAGCCTGCAGCGCTACCGGCTGCCGGCACTGCTGTGGCGCCATCGCAACGATGACGCGCTGGATGAACTGCTGGAACCGTTGCTGCGTATTCGCGCGAAAGACGGCAGCGGCCAGCTCCTGCCCACCCTGCGCGCCTGGTGTGCCCATGACGGCCAGAGCCAGGCCTGTGCCGATGCCTTGGGCATTCATCGCAACAGCCTGCGCTACCGCCTGGAGCGGATTGCCGAGTTGGGCGAAGTCGATCCGCTGCGCATGGAAGGGATGTTCAGCTTGTACTTGGGGTTGCAACTGTTGCCCCCAGACTGACCGTGAACGATCCGGTGATTGTCCTCCAAAGGTTCAGACCGCAGGCACAAAGGCATCTGCCCAAACAACCCGGCCGGCGTTTTGTGCATTTGACCGAGGCCGCTTGGGCGTACAACTGTCAGCATGCCGCCATCAGGACAGGAGAATCCCCATGAAGATCGTCATTGCCCCCGACTCGTTCAAGGACAGCCTCGACGCTGCCGCTGTTGCCCGCGCCATTGCTGCGGGCCTTGGCGAAGCGTGGCCGGACGCACAGCTGGTCGAGTGCCCGATGGCCGACGGTGGCGAAGGCACCATGGATGCGATCCTGGCTGCCAGCCACGGTGAACTGCGCCGCCAGATTGTGCGCGGGCCGCTGGGGCAAAGCGTCGAGGCCGGCTGGGGCTGGTTGTCGCACAGCCGCACGGCCATCATCGAAATGGCTCAGGCCAGTGGCTTGCAACTGGTGCCGACCGGCCAGCGTGATGCCTGCCGCAGCAGCACCTGGGGTACTGGCGAGCTGATTGCCGCCGCCTTGGCTGCCGGTGCCCAACGCGTGGTGCTGGCCATTGGCGGCAGCGCTACCAACGACGCCGGCAGTGGCATGTTGCGCGCACTGGGCCTGCGTCTGCTGGACGCCGACGGTCAGCCGCTGGAAGAGGGCGGCCTGGCCCTGGCCAGGCTGGCCCGGATCGACGCGAGCGACCTCGACCCGCGGCTGGCCGAAGTGCAATTCGAAGTGGCAGCCGATGTCGATAACCCACTGTGTGGCGCCAATGGGGCGTCGGCGATCTTCGGCCCACAGAAGGGCGCGAATCCGCAGCAGGTGCAGGCCCTGGACCAGGCGCTGGGGCATTTTGCCGACCATTGTGCGCGGCTGCTGGGTGGGGATGTGCGGGACGAGCCGGGTTGCGGTGCTGCCGGCGGCATGGGCTTCGCTGCCCGGGCATTCATGGCGGCGCAGTTCCGCCCCGGGGTAGAGGTGGTGGCCGAACTGGCCGGTCTTGACGCCCTGGTGCAGGGCGCCGACCTGGTGGTGACGGGTGAGGGGCGGTTCGATGCGCAGACGCTGCGCGGCAAGACCCCGATGGGGGTGGCGCGGGTTGCCAAGCGTCATGCTGTGCCGGTGGTGGTGCTGGCCGGCACCTTGGGTGAGGGCTACCAGCAGTTGTATGGCCATGGTGTCGATGCTGCGTTCGCCTTGGCCAGTGGGCCGATGAGCCTGGAGCAGGCGTGTGCCAATGCCGCCGAGCTGCTTCAGGCGCGCGCCTGTGATATCGGTCGTCTGTGGCGTTGTGCCAAGCAGTGCTGAACAGCATCTTGCGCGGCCGTTTTCGTCTTGCCTGACCTTCGCTTCAGACTTTCAGACAGCGCCTAGTCGCCGGTGACGCCTTGGTTTTCGAACAGGGCGATGAAGTTGGCCAGGGCCGGCGACGTATTCTGGGCGCTCCATTTCATGTACAGACCAATGCCGGGGGCGGACTGGTCATCAAGCGGGCGGATCGGGCGAAACTGCACCCGCTCGCGCGGCGTAGAGCTGGCGAACGAAGCCGGTACCAGGGCCACCCCAAAACCGCAGGCCACCAGGCCAAGTAGCGTATGGATCTGCGCCGCCTCCTGTACCACCTTGGGGTAGAACCCCGCCGATTGGCACAGTGCAATCAACTGCGCATGGTACCCGCCGCCCAACGCTTGCGGGGTGAACACGAAATCTTCTTCGGCGAACTCGCGCAGTTCTATCTCGCGCGATTGCGCCTTGGGGTGGGCGGCGGGCAAGGCCATCACGATCTGCTCGTCGAGCAGCAAGCGTGCTTCGAGGGTACCTGCAGGCAGGGGCAGCCTGCGCATGAAGCCGATGTCTGCCTCACCGGCCAACAGCGCTTTGGCCTGCGAGGCCGAAGGCATCTCGCGAATGGTCAGTTGTACGTTCGGGTAAGTTTCACGGAAGCGGCGTAAGATGCCGAGCAACGCGTCGTAGTAGGCGATGGAAATGGCGGTGATGCTCAGCTTGCCGCTGACCCCCGCCGACACATGGCGGGCGTACTCGATACCCTGATCCAGCTCGGCCAGTGTGCGGTACGCGGTGTCAAGAAACGCCGTGCCAGCGGCGGTCAGGCGCACCTCGCGCTTGTTGCGCAGCAGCAGGCTGAAGCCGAGCTTTTCCTCAAGCCGGTTGATCGCCTGGCTCAGCGGCGGTTGCGCCATGTGCAGGCGCTCGGCGGCCTTGTGAAAGTGCAGCTCTTCAGCCACGGCAATGAACTGCCTGAGCAGACGTGTCTCGATCATCCAGCATTCCTGCAAAGCCGTGGGCCGGCGGTGATATCCATGAGATATCAAAGTTGCATGCTTTTAATATTAAGTCATTGATTTTTTTGTTGATATCTTAAAAAGGAGAATCCAAGGTAGCCAGAAATGCCCGTTCCAGACCCTTTCCACAATAAAGTAGCGGTCATCACCGGGGCCGCACAGGGCCTGGGCCTGGCCTATGCCATGGCGCTCGCCAAGCGCGGGGTGCGGGTAGTGATCAGTGACCTGGGCACCGATCGCTCAGGACAAGGGCAGGATGCGTCGACGCTCGAACAGGCGCTGGCAGCGATGCGCGCCAAGGGCTACGCGGTGGTTGGGCACGCCGGTCAGCTTGACGACGAGGGCGCCTGCAAGCAGCTGATCGAGCTGGCCATTGCCCATTTCGGTGCGCTGGATATCCTCATCCATAACGCCGGCTGGGTCGATTACCAGCGTATCGAAGCACAGGAAGACGGCTTCCTGAAGCGTGCACTGGGTATCAACGTGCAGGCGCCGGTGTGGCTGGCCAAGCACGCCTGGCCCCATCTCAAGCGCTCCGCTGCACCGCGGGTAGTACTGACCACTTCGGACCGCGCCATGTACCAGCGCTACGCACAGCCTGGGCTGGTGGCCTATGCCGCCGGCAAGATGGCGCAGGTTGGGATCATGAATGCCTTGAGCATGGAGGGTCAGGAGCACGGGATTCTGGTCAATGCGATTTCGCCGGTGGCCAAAACCCGCATGTGGGGTATCAGCCAGCCGCCGCAAGAGCTGAAACCCGAATGGGTTACGCCCGGTGTGTTGTACCTGGCCAGCGCGCTGTGCCATGACACAGGCTACATCCTGAGGGCCAGCAATGGCCAGTTCACCGCTACGCGATTCAATGAAAACAGCGGCGTCAGCTACCCACGTGACCTGGGCCGGGTGCAGGCCGGTGACCTGACGGAAGTGGCTGAGCGCTGGAACCGCATCAAAGAATGCAATTACGTGCCGGTCAAGGTCGCCAACACCCGCGCGGACCTGGGTGAAAGCCTGGTCTGGGAGGAGCTTAGCGGCACGTTGTACTTCGTCGACATTTCCGGCGGTCGTATCAACTGCCTGACGCCAGATGGCGAAGTCGAGAACCTTTACGAGTCTGCCGCGCGGATTGGCGCACTCGCACTGACCGACCGCGGTAACCTGATCTTCACCGAAGATGCCAGCGTGGCGATCTACGATGTGCCGGCGCGCAAGGTGCGCCAGCACTCGGCGTCAGTGCATCCGCGGCCGTCCTACCGTTTCAATGACGGCGCGTGCGATCCGCAGGGGCGCTTTGTCACCGGGTTGATGGACGATGCCCTGAGTGGCAACACCGGGGCCCTGTTCCGTTTTGACGGGCATCTGAGCGACCAGGTGATCCACGATGACCTGGCACTGCCAACTGGCCTTGCCTGGTCGGAGGATGGCCGTACGTTGTACTTCGTCGATTCGGCGGCGCGTGCGATCTATTGCGCTGAATACCTCAGCGAAGGCCGGCTGGGCGCGATCACGCTGTTTGCCGAAACACCTGCTGAGCTCGGCCGGCCAGACGGTTTGGCGCTGGACCGTGAAGGCGGGCTGTGGGTATGCCAGTACCAAGGCAGCTGCTTGCTCCACTATGATCGCCACGGCCACCTGGCCGACCAGGTGTTGATGCCGGTGCCATGCCCGACCAGTTGCTGTTTTGGCGGCCCCGGGCTCAATACCTTGTACATCAGTACCGCGCGCTTTGGCATGAGTGCCGAGGACCTGCACCATTATCCTGACGCCGGTGACCTGTATGCCATCCGCCCGGAAACCGGCGGCATCGCCCGGCACAGCTTCAGGGAATGAGCGGCTGGGCCTGGCTGGCCGGTAACACGGCCAGTTCGCCGAAGCGTTGCGCCGAGTCGATGTAGCGCAGCGCCGACTTGGCGTCTTTCCAGCCCACGTAGCTCATCAGCGATTTCAATTCCCAACCGTTGGCGGTGGCCCAAGTGGCGAAACCGCGCCGCAGCGAGTGGCCGGTGTACAGTGCCGCAGGCACCCCGGCACGTTCCAGCATGCGCCGAAGCAGACCCACCAGGCTGTTGCTGTTGAGCGGGCTGTCGCCGAGGTTGCCCCAGCGGTCGAGCTTGCGGAACACGGGCCCGTGGGCAATGCCGGCAACTTCCAGCCATTGCAGGTAGGCCGTGACCGGGCACAAGGCTTTGAGGGCAGGGGTGCGGTGCTGCACACCCAAGGCCTCGCGATCGCCCTTGCTGCGCGGCAGGAACAGGGTAATGCCGACGCCGGCTTCGGCCTGGATGTGCTCGATGCGCAGACGCGCCAGCTCATCACCGCGAAAGCCGCGCCAGAAGCCCAGCAGCAGCAGTGCAGCATCACGCCGGGCCCGGCGCAAGGCTGCCAGGTCGTGGTGTTCACGGGCCTGGCGGGCTTCTTCTTCAAAATGCCCAATGGCGGTTTGCAGGTGCTGCAGCAGCAATGGGGCAGCCTGCCTGGGCGGTGCCGGGTGCAGGGTGCGGATGCCGCGCAGCACCTGCCGTACCAAAGGTGCCTTGGTCGGGTCGGGGAAACCTTGGGCGACGTGCCATTGGCTGAGTGCGGCCAGGCGCTGACGCAGGGTGCTGACCGCATGCTGGTCGGCATGGTCGGCCAGGTAGCGGGCGACGCTCTCGGCGGTGGCTGGCAGGAAGCCGCCCCAATGGCTTTCGAAGTGCTCGATGGCAGCCTGGTAGCTGCGCCGGGTGCTGTCACGGGTGGCGGCGCGCAGGTAGCGCTCGATGTCGGTCATGGTGCGGGGAGCCGGTGAGGATGAGTACACCTTAAACCGAAAAGGTTCGGCTGTCCCGCATCGCCTGTGGTGTAGATGCTACGTACCCGGTGGGTGCACCTTTGCCGGTGTGCGCGGGTGCATCCGCTTGCTCGACGCCGTTGAATGGCGGGTAGTCGAGCAACTGCGCGGACGACAGCGGCCGGCTGAAATGATAGCCCTGAGCGATATCGCAGCCGGCCAGTTTCAGGCACACCACCTGTTCACGGGTTTCTACGCCTTCGGCAACCACTTCAAGGCCCAGGCGCTTGGCCAGGATGATGGTTGAAGACACGATCGGGCTGTCATCTGGGCTGTTGGACAATGGCGCAATCAGCGAGCGGTCAATCTTCAGCTTGCTCAATGGCAACGAGTGCAAGTGGGCGAAGCCGGCGTAGCCGCGGCCAAAGTCGTCCAGGCTGATGCCCAGGCCAGCGCCACGCAAGGCATGCAAGTGGCCTACTGCAGTGCCCTCGGGGTCGAGGATAGTGGTTTCGGTGATTTCCAGCTCCAGCCGCTGGGGCGCGATCCCATGCCGCTGCAACTTGCTCAGCAACCGCGCAGCGAAACCGTCCTGACGCAGTTGCAGCGCCGATACATTCACCGCCAGCCGCGTTTCCCTCCCATGGGCATCCCAGCTTGCCAAAGCTTCGCAGGCCAGGCGCAGCACCTCCCAGCCGAGGTCGACAATGAACCCGCTGCGCTCGGCCAGCTCGATGAAACGGTCCGGGTACAGCAGGCCGAACTCGGGGTGGTCCCAGCGCACCAGTGCTTCGTATCCCAGCACCTGCTGGGTATCGAGGCGAATCTGCGGTTGATAGTGCAGCACGAACTGGCGCTCGGCCAGGGCACTGCCAAACGCCTGCTCCAGGGTAAAGGCCTGGATGTCGGCCAGGTTCAGCGAGGGGTCGAAGAAGCGATACTGCGCACGCCCGGCCTGCTTGGCCGAATACATCGCCGCATCGGCACTGCGGATCAGGCTGTCGATGTCCTGGCCGTCGCGCGGGCAGATGCTGACGCCGACGCTTGGGCTGGTGTTGACTTCCTGGCCGTCCAGGGCGTAGGTGGCCGACAGTTTCTGCACCAGTTCGCGGACCCAGGCATTGATCTGTTCCTCGCTGCGTTCGCCGGCCAGCAACACCACGAATTCGTCGCCGCCAAAGCGCGAAGCCTCGTCGCCCGGCTCCAGCAGGCGCTGAATGCGTCCGGCGACGGCCTGCAGCAGCAGGTCGCCGATCTTGTGCCCGAGGGAGTCGTTGATCGATTTGAACCGGTCCATGTCGATGAACAGGATCGCCATCAACCGGCGCTTGCCACGCTGGTGGGTCAGGGCCTGGCCGGCAACTTCGACGAACTGGCGACGGTTGTGCAGGCCGCTGAGGTGGTCGGTGGCGGCGGCATGGCTGCTGCGCCGGTGTTCGTCCTCGAGGCGGCCGATCAGTTGCTGGTTGACCTGCTGGGCCTGCTCCAGTGCATTGAAGGCCTCCTGCCGCTTGCGCAACAGGCGCAAGGTCCATAGGAGGCTGGCGATGATCATCAGGGTCATGCTCAGGTTCAACCAGAACTGCCGCGCATAAGCCCGCGTCGAAGGCGCCAGGATCTCGTCCTGGCGTTGGCTGACCACCACGCTGAAACCTCGCTCAGGTATCCGCCGGTACAGGCTCTGGTAGGCTTCGCCGGCAACGTACTGGGTGAGCACGCCCGTGTCCGCTCCCAGGTCCGTGAGTTGGGGCTGCAAGGTATCGCTGGCCATCGCCACGCCGCTGGTGTCAATGCGCAGCCGCTCCAGGCCATCATCCTGCAGCAGCCGCACCAGGCCGGTGCTGCCCAGGTCGATGTGCTGGAACAGCACTGCCAGGTAGCCGATGTCCAGCTGCACCACCAGGATGGTGTCGATTTCACGGCCGGTGGGGCCCGTCAGCGGCAGCAGGAAGGGCAGCCGCCAGGTGGGCAGGGCGACCGGCAGGTCATGGGGCTGGATGCTCGGCAGGAACGGGGTGAAACCGTAGCGTGCGACGTGCTGCTGAAGCTGCTGCAACCACGGGCCAGGCAACTCAGGCGCCTCGTCAGCGTGGCTGGCCGACAGCAGCTTGCCATAGCGGTCGTACAAGCCCATGCGCTTGAACACAGGGTCTTCGGCAAGGATCCGCGCCAGGCTGAAGTTGCCCTGGCGCAGTACCTTCATGTCGTCCTGAGTGACCCGGCCCACCGCCTGGGCCCGGTCGACCAACTGGCGCAGGCTTTCGCCGACGATGCTGGCCAGGTTCAGGTGCTCGGCGGCCTTGGCCGACAGCGCATCCTGGCGGGCGGCGGCTTTCTGGGTGGAATGAAGCCCCCATAGAAAGGCCAGCGTCGCTGCACAGAGCATCAGGATCAGCAGCCGCAGAAGGCTGGCGGAGGAAAGTGAACGGCGAATCACTGCTGAAAGTTCCCGACCCTGGGTGATGCTGGAAAAATACGACAGTGAGATGACAGCCTGATGACTGATGGCAAATAGCCTTTAAGGTTTTCCCCTGTCCGCGACAGGCGTTTGCAGCCGTGCGGTTTCTTCTTCGAGGTAGCTCATGAGGGCACTGACTTCGGCATCACCCAGGCGCATGTTGGGCATGGCCAGGCGGTTGTACTGCTCGTACAGCAGCAGGGCCAACGGGTCTTTTTCGGCCAGCATCTGGTCCGGCTCCTTCAGCCAGCGGGTCAGCCAGTTGGCATCACGCTGGCGGGTCACCCCCAGCAGGTCCGGGCCGATACCGGGCTGGCCGGGCTCGTTGTTGCCCAATGTGTGGCAGGACGAGCAGCGGGTGCGGAATATCTGCTCGCCACTGCTGGGCGGGCGTACCTGGGGGGCCTGGGCGTAGTCATTGTTCGTGGCGCTGGCCTGCTTCCAGTTGTGCAGGCTGTTGCCCAGGCGGTCGGCGAGAATATAAGGGCTTTCGAAGGGAGAAGCCTTCATCCAGCGGCCGGTGGCCTGGTTGCCGATGATCAGGCTCAAGTTGTGGTCTTTGGAGCGGCCGTTTTCCAGGCCATCGATCCACAGCCCCAAGCTCCGGCGTAGCTGTTCGATGTCATCGGGCTCGCCGGTGAGCAGGGTCCAGCCAGGGCCGATGCCGAACTTTTCGGCGTAGCGCTTGAGGGTAGCGGGGGTGTCATTGTAAGGGTCGATGCTGATGGAGTAGAGGTGTATGTCGTTGCCGACCCGGTCACCGAGGATTTTCTGTACCTGGCGCAAACGGGCGGTTTCCACCGGGCATGAATCGGAACACCCGGTGAAGATGAAGTTGATGGCCACCACCTTGCCCTTGATCAGGTCGTCGTAGAAGTGCACGTGTTCGCCGTCTTGGGTGACAAGGGGGATGTTGGGGAAGTAGTCGGCCCCCCAAGGTGTGGCGGCCTCCTCGGCTACCGGTTGCCTGGGTTGCAGCGGCCAGAACGGGACGCTGGCGGCAAACAGCGCGACTACCAGCAGGAAACGCCATGAACCGGACATGATGGGGGCCTCGTCGGTTGGCAGTTGGGCTTGAATGACAGCTCTGGCTGAGCCCCTTGGAGCGCCCGCGAAGGGCCGCAGAGCGGCCCCCGCTTTTCACTCACTTGTACTGGACCGGCGCCGTCACGCTCTGCCCCAGCGCCGATTTCACGGTCACCGTCGCCGGTGTGGCCGGGCCGTAGCCGGTGGTGGTCACCGACACCCGCCAGCGGGCACCGCTAGTCGTAGCCGTGAGCGTTGCAGTCCCCAGGCTCACCGGCCCGCCGGTGGTTGCGGCCGTCACACTGATGCTGTTGCCCGTGGCCACTGTGGTCGTCCCCGATACATCCCAGGTGAAGCGGTTGCCGCTGCGTACCTGCACGGTGGCGCTGGTGACCTGAATCTGGTCCATCGCCGCTGCCTGGCTCACGGCGATGCTGACCGTGGCCGGTGTCAGCGACTCGGCACCCTTGGCATCACGCGCCGTGTAGCTGAAGCTGGCCGTGAAGGGGGCATTGATCGTGGCCGGCGGGGTGTAGGTCACCGTGGTGCCGTCAGTGCTTACCGTGCCTTTGCCAGAGTCTGGCTGGTTGAGGCCGGTGACCGTCAGCGGCACGTTGCCATCCGGGTCGCTGTCGTTGGCCAGCACGTTCAGGGTGACGGGCGTGCCGGCGGTGGTCGCCGCGCTGTCATTGGCCGCGACGGGTGGCTTGTTGGCCGGGTCGTCGTTGTCATCATGGCCTTCGGTGCGGAAGGTAGGCAGGCCTACCGAGGCCATGTACTGCACACCGTCCCAACCCGGCAGCGGCGTCGGCATCACCTGGAACTGGCCGGGGCGGTCGATGTCCCAGCGCAGCAGCATCGACGAGTCCTCATGCTGGGTGTTGTGGCAGTGCTCCATGTAGGTACCGGCGAATTCGCGGAAGCGGATGGCGATTTCCACTTCTTCCGAAGAGTCGGCGTCCGGCCCGATGCGATACACGTCCTTGCGCGCCCATTTTTCCCACTCGGGTGGCGCCTTGCCGTCGCGGCTTAGGATCACGCCTTCCTCGAAGTGCACATGCACCGGGTGGCTCCAGCCATTGCCGCCGTTCTTGATTTTCCACACTTCCAGGGTGCCATCGCCACTGAACCCGCCGTCGGTGGACTGGTTGGCCAGTTGGGGGGCCGCACTGATGCGTCGGGGGTCCATGCTGTAGCCGAAGCCGCCGTCAGTCTTGATGGTCCACGGGGCGGTGTCGGTACCGTCGGAGCGGCCAAATATGAACTCGCGGTGGCGGGCATCCTTGATCTTGGCCAGGTCGCCAGCAGCGTTGCGGTCAATCGGCAGCGGCAGCATCTTCAGGCCTGCAGCCTTGCCTGGCTTGGCCGGTTCGTAGGCTACCGGGTCCATGCTCAGGTCCTGGCCGGTGTAGGGCTGCACGATCAATTGCAGGAACTTGCCAACCACCGGGTCGCCGTTGTCCCACTGCGGGCCCTTGCTGGTTTGCTTGATCACTGCCTTGTATTTCCCCGACAGCACGTCTGCCAGCGGAATGGCGGCTTCCGGGCCCTTGCCGGTCTGGTGCTCCATCAGGTTGACGAAGTACAGCTTGTCGCCCGCCTTGATCCCGTTCTTGGCGAAATTGATGATGATGTCGTAGCGCTCGGCGATGCCTTGCAGCGGCAGGATGCCGTTGCTGTCCTGAAGGTTGCCGTCGCCGTTGAGGTCCATGGAACCGTCGAACGGCACAGCGTGTTCCATGATGTTGCCGTCGTTGGCGATCATGTGGAACGGCACCCGTGCATAGGACAGGTTGGAGCCAGTCGGGCCCTTGAACTCACCGCTGCTACCGGCGATCTCGCGTACCACGGCAAACTTGAAGTAGCGCGACACCGAGCCATTGAGGATACGGAAGCGATAGCTGCGTGCGCGTACCTTGAGCCGGGGCTGGTACTGCCAGTTGACCAGGATCTGGTCACCGAGGAAGCCGTCGGTATTGAAGGGGTTGAACCACAGTTGACCATTGGCATCCCAGGCCTTGTCAGCGATCACCAGGTTGACGTCGTAGTCACGGTTGCCCCACGGCATGGACGAGCCGCTGGGGAAGCGCAGGTTCACGCCGTCCTGCAGTGCTTCGTTGCCGCGGTCCAGAGCGCTGTAGTAGTTCATCATTACGGCGTTGCCCTTGTAGACGTTCTGCGCCGTGAAATCCATCATGTGGTCGTGGAACCAGTGGGTACTCATGGTTTCGCGCCAGTCACCACGAATCTTGATGCTACCGTTTTCGCAGGTTTTCAGGCCCGGCGAGGCGTCGTTGACGAACAGGGTTTCACCCGGGGAGCAGGGGAAGGCGGCACGCGGGTCCTGGGCACGGGTGTTGATGGTGTCATAGCCGGCCAGCTGCACCGGCCAGCGGTAGTCATAGTACTGACCGGGGAAGAAATAGGCGTTGGCAAAGCCATCGCTCTCGGCCGGCGAGTGGCCGTTATGCTCGTGGGTGGAGAGGGTGTGCAGGCCAAACCCGCCGTTGGCCGACGGGTCGATCGGCAGGGCGTTGTAATGGCGCATCAGCACTGGCTGGCCGTAGCGCACCATCAGCAGCTTGGGCGGGAAGGTGCCGTCGAAGGTCCAGACCGACTTGTGGTTTTGCAGCGGCATGCTTGGGTGGAAGCGGGTGTCGATGCCTTTGGTGGTACCCAGCGTGGTGGGGATGTCGGATGTCTGGTAGTACAGGCCGCCGGGCGCGAACTCCCCAACCGCGTAGTTGTGCAGTTGTTTACGGTCGCGCAGGCCGAGGTTGATGCGCGCACCGGCCTGCGCGGTCTTGAATGCTGCCTGTGGGTAGAACTCGTTCCAGCGCTGGTGCGACCAGCCTTTTCCTGGTGGCCGTCCCTCTGCCGGCGAACCGACTGGTTGGCGGTTGAGAAACATCTCGATCTGCGCCTTCCAGGGGTTGCGATCGAGCACATTGGAATACTGGGTAGGGAACGGGTACAGGCCAGGTTGCTTGAGGAAGGCCTCCAGGGCAGTGCCGCTGGGGCCGCTGCGGGCCACCTTGTCAGGGTCCTGAGCGGGTGCTGCGCCAAGGGTAGGCACCGGGAATGTCAGGCTTGGCGGCGGCAGCGTGGGGTCGAGTTTTTCCGTGCCGAATTCCTCGAACAGCAGCAGTTGCTGGGTGAACGGCTGGGCGCCGAACAATGGGCTGGGTTTGCCGTTGGTGGGGTATTTGTCCGAGGTTTGCAGCGCCGGCGGCAACACGTTGTCGGTAGTGACTGTGTTGCGATCGCCGTACGCGCCATCTGTCAGCTCCAGCGAGCCTTCATTAGCCTCGGGCAAGGTGTTCAGGTTGAGCAGTGCAGTGGTTGGGTCAGCGGGTTGGTCGGTATACGCCGACGGGTCGGTCGGCGATGGCTGGCTGTTGTCATCAAGGGAAGATGCCATGGCCGTGATCAGCCCGAGGCTGAGCATCAGCGCAGTGGCAGAGGACAGCTGGAATGCGTGCCTAGCTGGATGGATGACGGCAGGTGTTTTCATTGCTTTATGCCTCACTCGCGGCTGCATGGCGTAAAGCCATCGATGGCGTTTTGCCCGGTTAAAGGGCCACGAGCAACGGCTGTGCCAACCGATATTTTTGTAATGCTTTGTTAAACAAATCCTTGCGGCGACTGATGCGCGCTAAATAAAAGGGCGTCAAGAATGGGGACAGGTCCCCATTAGCGGGGCCCCAATCCCCAGGGTTTGGGTGCGCAGGCTAGTGACAGCGGGGGCGCCCTGCGGTATATCTGAACGCCACCAAGGGGAGCCCGGCAACGGGCTGAGAAACTGCTGAGCGCTGCAGCGCGGTGACCCTTCGAACCTGATCCGGATCATGCCGGCGAAGGGATGGGATTCATTACCTGCCTTTTTGCCGGCCTCACTGCGAGGCCTGTCCATGCCAATTTCAACGGTCTCGCTGTCAATTTCATCAAGGACAGCAACATGACCGAACGTTTCAGCCAGTCCCTGCGCCAGCAGAGCGAACCCACCTGGTCGGCGGCCGTCGGGCACCGTTTCGTGACCCAATTGTGCGATGGCAGCCTGCCCGACCCGGTCATGGTTGATTACCTGGTGCAGGACCACCGCTTCCTCGACAGCTTCCTGACCCTGTTGGGCGCCGCCATCGCCACCGCCGACACCTTCGAGGCGCGCCTGCGTTTCGGCCGCTTTGCCGGAATGATCTCCAGCGACGAGAACACCTACTTCCTGCGCGCATTCGAGGCACTGGACGTAAGCCCGGCACAACGCAGCGAACCGGCCGATACCCTGCCAACCGCAGGGTTCAAGGCGATCATGCGCGAAGCGGCAGCCACCCGGTCCTATGCGGCGGCGCTGGCGGTACTCAATGTTGCCGAAGGCCTTTACCTGGACTGGGCGCTGAAGGCGCCAAAACCCCTGCCGGAACATTTCATCCATGCCGAGTGGATCACCCTGCACGATAACCCGGCATTCCAGGCCTTCGTCGCTTTCCTGCAAGCCGAACTGGACCGCGTCGGCCCGCAGGAGGCGGCGCTGGCAACTGACTTCTACCAACGCACCGTGGCCCTTGAACTGGCGTTCTTCGACGCCGTGTACCCGGAGGGCAAATGAGCATGGATATCTTCGAACGCCTCAAGGCCGCTGCCACACAGCAGTGGAGCCGCTACGTGGATCATGACTTCGTGCGGCAAATGGGCGAGGGCACGCTGGACGAGGATGCGTTTCGGACCTACCTGGTGCAGGATTACCTGTTTCTGGTCCAGTTCGCCCGCGCCTGGGCGCTGGCCGCCTACAAAAGCCGCCGCCCGGCCGACATCCGCGCCGCGCAGGCCACGTTGTCGGCGATCCTTGATGAAACCGAGCTTCACCTGCGCCTGTGCGCACGCTGGGGGCTGAGCCAGGCCGATATCGAGGCGGCGCCCGAGCACCAGGCCACCGTGGCATACACCCGCTACGTGCTGGACTGCGGCGCTGCCGGAGACCTGCTGGAGCTGCACGTGGCACTGGCACCTTGCGTGGTTGGCTATGCCGAGATCGGTCGGAACCTGGCCGAGCGGATCGGTGACTTGAGCAGCCATCCGTATCGCGAATGGATTGGCGAATATGCCGGGGAGGGTTACCAGGCCGTGGCAGCGGCAGCGCGCAAGCAGCTGGATGAACTGGCGGCGCGGAGCATGACCGAGCAGCGCTTCGCCGAGCTGGTTGGGATTTTTGGCCAGGCCTCCAGCCTGGAGGCTGATTTCTGGCAAATGGGCCTGGACGCCGCCTGCCCCCGGCAGGGATAGCAGCGGCTTCACGCCTTGTTCAGGATTTGCATGGGGCGGTCGCCATGCTGCTATCGTGCATGAGCGAAGCCCACGGCAAGGAGTAACAGCATGAATATCATCAACGCACGCCTGCGCGGCAAAGATGGCCTGTTCCGCATCGAGCTCGATGGCGCGCGCATCGCCGCCATCGTGCCTCAGGCCGACGTGGTGGCTGTTGTTGGCAATGATCTGGACGCCACGCAAAACCTGGTAGTGGCACCCTTTGTCGAGCCGCACATCCACCTCGACGCCACCCTGACCGCCGGCGAGCCGCGGTGGAACATGAGCGGCACGCTGTTCGAAGGCATCGAATGCTGGGCCGAGCGCAAGGAAATCACCACCCACGACGACATCAAGCGCCGGGCAAAGAAGACCATCGACATGCTGGTCGATCACGGTATCCAGCATGTACGTACCCACGTCGACGTCACCGACCCGAAACTCACCGCGCTGAAGGCAATGGTTGAGGTGCGCGAAGACGTGCGCGAGTTGGTCGACCTGCAGATTGTCGCCTTCCCGCAGGAGGGGATCGAGTCGTACGCGAACGGCCGGGCCTTGATGACCGAGGCGGTGGCCATTGGCGCCGACGTGGTCGGCGGCATTCCCCACTTCGAGAATACGCGCGACCAAGGCGTGTCATCGCTGAAGTTCCTGATGGACCTGGCCGAGCGTACCGGCTGCCTGGTAGACGTACATTGTGACGAAACCGATGACCCGCAATCCCGCTTCCTTGAGGTGCTGGCCGAAGAAGCCCGCGTGCGCGGCATGGGTGCGCGGGTGACGGCCAGCCATACCGTGGCCATGGGTTCGTACGACAACGCGTATTGCTACAAGCTGTTCCGGCTGCTGAAACTGTCGGGCATCAACTTTGTCTCGTGCCCGACCGAAAGCATCCACCTGCAGGGGCGCTTCGACAACTACCCGAAGCGCCGTGGCGTTACCCGCGTGGCCGAGATCGACCGCGCCGGGATGAACGTGTGCTTTGGCCAGGACTCGATCGTCGACCCCTGGTACCCGTTGGGCAACGGCAACATCCTGCGCATTCTCGAGGCTGGCCTGCACATCTGCCATATGCTCGGTTACGAGGACCTGCAGCGCTGCCTGGACCTGATCACCGACAACAGCGCCCGCACCCTGAACCTGGGCGAGCGCTACGGTATCGAAGTAGGGCGCCCGGCGAACCTGTTACTGCTGTCGGCACCAGACGATTACGAAATGGTCCGCAGCCAAGGGCATGCGCTGGTGTCGGTACGCAATGGCAAGGTGCTGATGCAGCGCACGCCCGCACGCGTGCAGCGCACCCGTTGATGCAGTGCTAGTCGCAGGCGCTCAGTGCCGTCAGGGTGCAACTTGCGACTTGCGCATCTTGTACTGCTACGCCGGTCAAGTCTGCCAAGGTAATCTGGCCGTCGTGCTCACGCCCCTTGGCGCGGCCGGCCAGCAGCGCACCCAGTTCGATCAGCTGGTCAGGGCTGACTAGGCCACTGACGAGTGCGTGAGCCACTTCGCCGTACTGGCTGCACTGGACGACCGAGTCGACGATGATGCGATCGGCCCTGGCAACCAGCGCGGGCTCCAGTTCCTGCTTGCCCGGCGCATCGGCACCGACGGCGGTGATATGCGTGCCAGGCTGGACCCATTCGCTGCGCAACACCGGCTGGCGGGAAGGGGTGGCGCAGACAATCAGGTTGGCGGCCCCGGCGAGTTCGGCCGCATCCTGGGTGCTGCGAACCTGGAAGCCCAGGTGACGGGCAAAGGCTGCGCAGGCGTCAAGCCGGCTGGCATTGTGGCCCCAGACGAACACCTGGCGGCAATCCGTAACGGCGCGCAACTGTTCCAGCTGCATTTGTGCTTGCATCCCGGTACCAATAATGCCAATTGCCTTGACCTGCGCCGGTGCCAACAGCCTGGCCGCGATACGTCCGGCCAGGGCGGTGCGCATGCCGGTCAGCCAGCCTTCGTCCTGCAGCAGGGCCAGTGGTTGGCCAGTGGTCGCAGACAGCACCAGCATCAGGCCATCGTTGCTTGGCAGGCCCTTGGACGGGTTGTCATAGAAGCCGGTCGAGAGCTTGACGGTGAAGGTGGGGCTGCCTTCGACGTACGCCGATTTTACGCAGCAATCGCCGTTGTTTTGGGTAAATGCAAAGCTCTGCACAGGCGGCACTTGTACCCTGGAGTCCGAGTACGCGACAAAGCCTTCCTCAAGCCGGCGTACCGCCAGTTCCGTATTGAAGCTGGCAATGATCTGGGCCTTGTCGTAGGTCTTCATCCGATCGCCTCTAGGAACTTGTCCAGCACGATGTTGCGGCCACACAGGATCACCGCGACCCGTTTGCCCCGATAGCGTTCGGCGAGCTTTTTCATGCCGGCGACCGCGACCCCCGCAGCACCTTCGATGATCCAACGTTCACTGCTGGCAATTTCACGCATGGCTGCGCGGATTTCGGCTTCGCTGACCCGCACGGTATCGGTCACCAGCGACTGGCACAGTGGGAAGGTGATAGCACCGGGTTCGACGCCGCCCGCAGTGCCGTCCGACAGCGTGTCGCGGGCGTCCACTTCAATAATTGTGCCGGCCTTGAGCGATTGCTCCAGGGCCGGGTCATTCTCGGGCCAGCAGCCGACGATCGCCGTGCCCGGCTTGAGTACCCGCAGCGCAGCGCCGATGCCGGCAATCATGCCGCCACCGCCCACGGCCACGAACACTGCATCCAGGTCTGGTGCCTGCTCGAACAACTCCATGCCAATGGTGCCCTGGCCGGCGATGACTTGCGGGTCGTTGTAGGGCGATACGAAGGGCACGCCCTGGGCTTTTGCCTGGCGGGCCGCCTCGAGCTCCACGCCGAGCGGGTCGATGGGCAGGCACATCACTTCAGCACCCAGCGCCCGCATCGCCGCGATTTTATAAGGGGAAGCCGAAGTGGCGGTGTAGACCTTGACCGGCACGCCGGCAGCCTTACCTGCCAAGGCGAGCGCCTGGCCGTGGTTGCCAGAGGAGGCGGCAATGACACCGTTGCCACGCTGGTCCGCCGGCAGCAAGCGGATCTTGTTGCTGGCGCCGCGAAACTTGAAAGAGCCGGTGTGCTGCAGGTGTTCGCATTTGAGCAGCACTTCACAGCCAGTCTGCGCCGACAGACTGGCGCTGTAAGTGAGCGGGGTGATACCGACAGCGGGACGCAGTGCGGCATGGGCTTGCTGGATGGCTTCATGGAGCGCATCGAGGTATGGGGCATCGACAACGGTTGAAGAAACTGTCGCGGGTGACATGCGGCGCTCCTGAATGCATGTGGAATATTTTTCCACGATAGAATATTCATCTACTTCAGGCAAGCGGGCAGGGCAACGGCTGGCATCACCTGTTTGGGTGGCCAGCGTGGCGGCGAGGCATTATCAGCCTTTGATTTCTTTCAGGTACTTGTACACGGTGGCGCGGCCCATGCTCAGCACGTTGGCAACATAATCGGCACCACTGCGCCCTTCGAACGCGCCTTCGGCATGCAGCGCCTGCACCAGGCTGCGCTTGTCCTTCATCTGCAGGGTTTGCAGGGACAGATTGCGCGCCTGCAGCCAGGCATGCAGAAAGGTGTTGATACGCTCCTGCCAGTCGTTGCGGAACAATGCGTCAGGCTGCGGCACCAGCCGGCTCATCTGGAAGAACGCGTCCAGCGCCACACGAGCCTGCTCGAGTACCGACACATTCAGGTTGATGCACATCAGGTGCTCGGCTTCGCCTTGGGCGTTGCGCAGCACGGTGCTGATGGACCGCACCTTCTGGCCATTCCAGTTGAGCTTTTCGTACGGGCCCAGATTGCCGCCCTCGAGCAGATCGCCCAGTTCGTGATCGATTGCCGAATCGTCACCCAGCTGCCGCTGGGAAAAGTTGTTGGCGATATACACGACTGTCTGGCTGCCAAGGTCATGCACGATGACTTCAGCGTGCGGGTACAGCAGCAGGGCGATGCTGTCGGCGATTGCCTTGTAGTTTTCCAGGGTCATTTTCTGTGGTGCTTTCTGTGAGCGCTTGGTACCGGACGCCCATGGTGCCGCCGCAGCGCCGCTGGCACAAGGTGGCGCACCACCGGCTTCAGTACGGCTTCAAGGATGGTAAACAGCCGCTTTTTGCAGCTCACATGCGATAAGCCGTGATTATTCAATCTTAGGAAACGTTTGCAGGGGTAAGATAGAGTTGCCATAATTGGTATGTAATTACATGTTACATAACACAGTACAAAATCGTAGGAGCAAGCATGGCCCGGGGCGGTATCAACAAGGTGGTAGTGCAGCAGGCGCGACAGGCGCTGATCGCCCGTGGCGAGAACCCCAGCATTGATGCGATACGTATCGAACTGGGCAATACGGGCTCCAAGACCACGATTCACCGCTACCTCAAAGAGTTGAACGGCCAGCATCCAGTGGCTTCCGAGGGCGGCGTGGCGCTGAGTGATGTGCTGAGCCGTCTGGTCGGGCAATTGGCAACACAACTGCAAGACGAGGCTGACCTGAAGATCGAACAGGCCGAAAGCGCCTTTACAGAACAGCGGGAGAGGCTGCAGGCGCAGTTGGAAAACGCCCAGCAGGCATTGGCTGCTGCTCAGCAACGCCATCAGATCGATGCAGCGGCCTTGGCCGCTGAGACTGAAAAGCTGTTGTCCACGCAGAGCACGCTGCAGGCTGAACAATTGCGCAGTGCCAGCCTCAATCAATCGCTGGGCGAGATGCAGGTGCGCCTTGCCGACAAGGACGAGCAGGTCAAGTCGCTGGAGGACAAGCACAGGCATGCCCGTGACGCGCTAGAGCACTATCGCACCGCCAGTCGCGAGCAACGGGAGCAGGACCAACGCCGTCACGAGGCACAACTGCAACAAATGCAGGTTGAGGTGCGCCAGTTGCAGCAGGGCATGATCGTCAAACAGGACGAACTGACCCGCCTGCACCGGGATAACGAGCGTTTGCTGGGCGAGCACCGCCAGGCTGCCAGTGAGTGCCGGGCGCAGGATGAGTTGCTGGAGCAACGCGATGCACAGATCCAGGGCTTGCGTACGATCCTGGCGCAGGCCCAGGGCGCAAGCGAGGAGATGCGCCGGCAACTGGACGTGCTGACACAAAGCCTGGAGCAACGTCGCGACATGTGCGCGGAGCAGGCGCGACAGCTACAGCATCTGCAGGAGCAGCTGCAAGCGCGTGACGAAGCACTGGCGCTGTGCAGGGCGCAGGTGGCTGAAGGCGCAGATTAATCAAACTTTTCCAGGCCGGGGCTTTCTTCCTTAAACACCCACCGGAGAGAACGCCATGACTGGATCACGACCACCTGAAAAAGAAGGGCCGCACTCCTCGGAGCAGGCTGAAACGCAGGATGATCTGGGTTTCGACCCGGATTCGCCCGATGTAGACGACCCACAGGTCGACCCACAAGGGCCGGCCAAGCCACCCAGAGATATCGAGAAGAACACCTGAACGCGTGTAGGAGCGGCGCAGCCGCTCCTACTACGATCCGCTCAGGATTCAGCCTGTCTCGCCGCTTCGACACCCGCCGCCGACAGCTTGATGGGGTAGTGCACGCTGATCTGGTGGTCACTGTTCACCGCCACGCTGCCATCCTGGATCAACCCGGCCTCCTGCAGTGTCTTGAGCATGCCTGCCACTGCTTTCTCACCGCGGTAGTTATCCAGCACTTCCTTGCCCAGCCCCTCGGGGTGCGCATGCAACAGCCGGGTAAGCACTTCGGTTTTCAATGCATCGTTGCTCATGTCGGGCCTCACTTGCCGTGCTTGGCCTGAAGTGCCTTGGCATGCTCCAGGTGCTGTTCCAGTTTGGGCAGGGTTTCGCTGGCGAAAGCCTTCAGCTCAGCCTTGTCAGACGATGCAGCCTCTTTCTTGAACAGCTCCACCGCTTTTTCGTGAGCGTCGACCTGGTTGTTGATGTACGACTTGTCGAACGATTCATCGCGCCATTCCAGGATCATCTTCTTGACCTTGTCGGTCATTGCAGCGTCATCCGGTACCGAAATGTCGAGCTTGCGGGCGATTTCAGCGAGTTTCTGGTTCGCCTGGGTGTGGTCAGTGACCATTTGCCCGGCAAAGGTCTTGATGTCGGCATTCTGGCTTTTTTCCTTGGCCAGGTTACCGGTGACCACCTCGGCAATGCCGGCCTCGGTTGCCGCATCGACGAAGTCATCGGAACTGGCCGCCAATGCATGCGCCGATGCCAGCCCCAGCACCATGGACAAACCGACGCGTTTCATGAATAGGCTGCTCATGCTTCACTCCTTACCCTTGGCGCGACCTCAGTGTCGCGTACGGTTGAGGGGGCGAGCGGGGTAAAGGTTTAATCTTTTTCGTCGCAGCTTTCTGTGCGCGGCGCTGAACTATAGTGAAAGGCGGCAAACGCGTTAAGGCCAGGGATTCCAATGGGCGCAGCCAGGCAACAGGACGACGACGGGCTTTTCGCCGCAACCGGCGAGGGGCGCGCGGTCGCGTTGTTCCGCCTGGTACTGGCCTTCATGGTGGTGGTGATGCTGGCCTTTGTGCTGGTGGAAGGCTGGCGCATCTGGCGTGATTACCGACACGCCTACGGCAATGCCGAGAACATGGTCACTAACTTGGCGCGAGCAACGGCGCAGCATGCTGAAGACGCCATTCGCCAGGTCGATGCCATCACCGCCGCCTTGGCTGAACGCCTGGAGGGTGACGGCTTCGAGCGTATCGACCGGCCGCGCCTGCATGCGTTGCTGGCGCAACAGAAGACCATCATGCCGCAGCTGCACGGGTTGTTCGTGTATGGGCCGGACGGCAGCTGGATCGTTACTGACCAGGCGGCCATCCCGCCGAACGCCAATAACGCCGACCGTGATTACTTTGTCTATCATCGCAACCACACCGACCGGGGTGTACGCATCGGCTCAGTGGTTCGTAGCCGCTCGACCGGCGACTTGATCATCCCCATTTCCAGACGCCTGGAGTATGCCGATGGCAGCTTCGCCGGCGTACTGCTGGGCACCATAAAGGTCGAATGGTTCGTACGCTACTACGGTGATTTCAAGCTCGATGAGCGCGGCGCGCTGGTGCTGGCCAAGCGCGACGGCACCATCCTGGTACGCCGCCCCTTCGTGCAGCAGGTGATAGGCCGCAGCCTGGCGAGCAGCGAAATCTTCCGCAACCATTTGCCGTATGCCGCGGAGGGCGTAGCCGAGGCAGTCGCGGTGGTGGATGGCACTCCGCGGCTGTATGGATACCGTGCGCTGACCAGCTACCCGCTGGTGGTGGAAGCGGGGCTGTCGCGTGAGTCGATCATTGCGCCCTGGCGCCACGATGCGATCAAGTCGGTGGCGGTGTTGTTGCTGTTTTTGCTCGGGCTGGCGGCCTTTGGCGGGGTCGTACTGCGGCAGTTACGCGAGCGCATCGCCATCGAGCGGGCGCTGCACCAGGCGCACCAGACGCTGAAAGCGCTGGCATTGACCGATAGCCTGACCGGTCTGGGTAACCGTCGGCGGCTGGATGCGGTGTTCGAGCCCGAACTGCGCCGGGCGCGGCGGCAGGGTTATCCGCTGGCATTGGTGATGCTCGACCTGGATTACTTCAAAGCCTATAACGACTTGTACGGCCATCCCGCGGGCGACTGGTGCCTGCGGCGCTTTGCCGAGTTGCTGCCCCAGGTATTGAAACGGCCGGCCGACTTGGCGGTGCGCTATGGCGGCGAGGAATTCACCCTGCTGCTGCCCGATACCGATGGCCGAGGCGCAGAGCTTTTGGTGCTGGAGTTGCAACAACTGTTGCGACGCCAGGTGCTGGAGCATGCGGGTAGTCCGTTGGGGCGGGTGTCGTTCAGTGCGGGAATTGCCGTAGGTGACCTGGCGCGGGAGGGGGTGACGGCGCAGACGCTGCTTGCATCAGCGGATGCGGCGCTATACCAGGCCAAGCGCGAGGGCCGTGACGGGTACCGGGTGGCAGAGACGCTGGTTGTTCATGCGGACTCGTAATGTGCCGGGACCTGGCCGCCCGTTCGCAGCGCAAGGCTGCGCCTGCAGTCGAACGCGTTTGCAGGCGCGGCTTTCAGCTCCCGCCTTGGTCATTCAATCCGCCGCCAATACCTGTTGCTGTAACTGCCAGCGCACTGAACTTACCCCTTTTTCCAGGCTGACCCGGCTGACCAGGCGCTCCAGCTGCGCAGGGGCTTGGGCGGTGCCCAGCAATTCAGCACGTACTTCCAGCCGGGCAGGGTTGTCCAGGTCAGCGCTTTGCAGTGACTGCAGGCGCAACTGCGGGTCGCCCAGGCTATGCAGCATGAGGCTGCGCACCTGGATCTCGTCCTCGGCGCGGCAGACGATGCGCACTTCGAAGTGCTGCTCCACCTCGGTGGCCGGCACCATGTCCTGCCGGTCCAGGCGCTGGGCGATGTCGCGCAGCAGGATATTGGCGCACAACACCACCAGGCTCCCGAGGGCCGCCTCCAGCAGCAGCCCCAGGCTGCACAGCACGCCAACCGCAGCGGTGCACCACAAGGTGGCGGCGGTATTCAGCCCACGAACGTTGAAACCGTCACGCATGATCACGCCACCACCAAGAAAGCCGATGCCCGAGACCACATAGGCAGCGACCCGTGAGGCATCGGCGGCGGCCATGCCCGGCACTGCCTGGGTCATCAGCACGAACAGGCAGGCACCTGTGCTGACCAGTGCGTTGGTACGCAGCCCGGTCAAGCGTTGGCGCAACTGGCGCTCGGCGCCGATCAGCGCCCCCAGCAGCAGGGCGATGCTGACGCGCAGCAGAAATATTTTCCAATCCATAGCAAACCTCTTCCACGGGCACACACCCGCATGAACGCCATCAGTTGGCGCGGTTGAAAAACCAGAAAAATGCGCAGGACCACGGGGAGGGGAGATGCGGGGTTACAAGAAACCACCGTCTTGCCAGGCTGGCCAGACAGTACAAGACACTGCCGGGCTAGCGCGCCACGCGGGCCTGTCGCAAGCGACTGGGGCTACTGTCCAAGGCAGGTCTCCTGTTGAGGAAGGCAAAATTGCGACGCGGACCATACGTTGCGTGGCCAAGCAGGTCAAGGGCAAAAACATGACAATGGCTTAATGCGCAAATGGGCCTCATCTGGTCACGCAAAATGGAAAAAAAACTGGCCAGCCGTTAACCTTGCGGCTCCCTTTGCCATCACCCGGATCGTTCCATGTTGTTCAATCTCACCGTGCTGTTCGGCACCCTGGTGGCCATGGAGGGCGTTGGCACGCTGGCGCACAAGTACATCATGCATGGCTGGGGCTGGTGGTTGCACCGCTCGCACCATGAGCCACAGCTGGGCATGCTCGAAACCAACGACCTGTACCTGGTGGCCCTGGGGCTGGTTGCTGCGGCACTGATGGCGCTGGGCAAAAGTGGCTATGCGCCGCTGCAGTGGGTGGGCGGTGGCGTGGCGGGTTATGGCGTGCTGTACGTGCTGGCCCATGATGGGTTCTTTCATCGGCATTGGCCGCGCGAGCCACGGCCGGTCAACCGCTACCTGAAGCGCCTGCACCGGGCGCACCGGTTGCACCACGCGGTGAAAGGGCGCACGGGGAGTGTGTCGTTCGGGTTTTTCTATGCGCCGCCGTTGAAGGTGTTGAAACAGCAACTTCGGGGCAACCGTAGCGAACGCTGACCGACGCTTGCTCGCGCCAGCTTCCAGGTGTTGTGCAAGCCAGTTGTTTCCCCAGGTACTGCATCATCCTCAAGCCAGCGGGGGTACCTGTGGGAGCGGGCTTGCCCCGCGAAGAATGCAGCATGGTGGATGGCACGGGCTTCGCCCGTGTTCGCGGGACAAGCCCGCTCCCACAGTGGTTGCGCTAGATTCTAGAATTGAGCAAGCCAGTTGTTCCCCAGGTACTGCATCAGCCTCAAGCCTGCGGGGGTAGCTGTGGGAGCGGGCTTGTCCCGCGAAGAATCCAACACGGTGCATGGCACGGGCTTCGCCCGTGTTCGCGGGACAAGCCCGCTCCCACAGTCCAATTGCGCTAGATTCTAGAAATTGAGCAAGCCAGTTGTTTCCCCAGGTACTGCATCATCCTC
>NZ_JAPFCG010000032.1:0-56891 GCF_026240995.1 Pseudomonas sp. DCB_BI
ATCCGACCGCGTAAGCGCTTCGGTTTCAAGTGCCCCATCGAGGTCATGACCGAGCTGATGGCCAAGCATCACGAGGCTCCCGCCTCAATCCAGTAACTGTGTTGCACTCAGCTCCTGCAACCGCCCATTCTTAATTCTGAGTCCGTACTCGGCCATTCAATAAACTCCATACTGGATGAGCACAGGTGTGGGCGTGTAGCCCACCGCCGATACGAACGTCCAGGTGACCGTATTTCCACTGACGCTAATCTCAGGGGTTGTCTGCATAGCATCGAAATTGCTAGCGACAGCACAAATGAAAAAGGCAGCGCCCAAGGAACTGGGCACTGTGAAAGATCCGCTGGTCGTACCAGTGCTGAAAGAGCCAATGATCCTCGTGATTCGATCGGTGACTTCCAGAATCACAGCACCGGTTGCAGGGTGTTTTACCCTGAGCCCATAAACAGCCATCAGCTGAGCCTTCCAAGCGTGACCACATCTACGCTACCTGCATACACCTTGGTGCCAGCAGCAGTAAGAGTGTTGCGCCCATCGGTGGTGGCCTCGTTGATCTCAATTTCGTTGGTCACGAAGTTGATCCTGATACCCCGTTGACCAGCAAGGTAGTCGGCGCTGCGTAGTTCTCCCGTGATGATCAAGTTGACGATGTCTGCCTGCCTGATGACAGCAGAGTTCATGAATACCTGGCCGCCCTGAACAGTGAACGGACTCACCAGCGTGCCGTTGATGCCGTTGACCACCGCGAACCGGTCGGCCGCGACCAGGAACTGGCTTTGCAGGCCGGCCGGCCCGTTCTCGATGCCAAGACCAATGCCCGCGGCAACGTACTGCCCCTGGGCGTTAACCTGCATCTTGACCGACCACATCGTGCTGGCCTTGTTATCGAGTGCGGCCAAAGCTTGACTGGTGACCTGCACCGAGGCGCTGGTTTTCTGTATTTCACCGTTGGCTTTATCCAGCGCCGAATTGAACGACACCTCCAGCGTTTCGGTGCGCCGCGCCTGGACCTCAATCTCGGACGCCCGAACCTTCGACTCGTCAGCGATCTTGGCAGTGTTCTCCCAGCCCTTCAGTGCACCAGCCAGCGCGCCCTCGCCACTATCGTCTCGCTCAGCCTGCGGCACGGTGAACGACGCTTCCATGTAGCCGATGCGCGTGCCAAGGGCTTGGTCAGCATCTGCCCTGGTTGTGGCCTCGTCGCTGATGGAAGCCTCACGCAGCGCGCGCTCACCGGCTATAGCGTCGGCGCGGTCAGCCTTCTCTTGATTGAGCGCTTCGTTCGTAGAGTCCACCCGAGAGTTGACAGTCTGCAACCGCGAAGCCGTAGACGACTCGTTGTCCGATACGGTTTTTTCCAGCGCCGAGATGCCAGCCGTATTACTGCCCACCTTGGTATTCACGTCCATGAATCTGCTGGCCGTGGCCTGCTCGTTCGTGACTACCGTCTGCTCCAGGCTGCGGATGCTGCCCATGTTGCCGTCTACGCGCGCCTCGACCGTGGTCACCCGGCTGGCCATGGCCTCGTTCTGGGTCGCTCGGGTGCGAGCTTCTTCGGAAACCTTGGCCAGGGTGTCCCAACCGCGCAGCGCGTCGTTTAGATCCCCCTCCCCGTTATCGTCACGGTACGCCGACTGAACAGCCTGGAGCATCGCGGCAGTGACCTCGATTTTGCCCTCGACCGTCTTGATGTCAGTGGTGTTCTTGGCCACCGCCTGCGCCAGGCCATTTGCCGTCGAGGCAATGCTGCCGATATCGATCCAGTAAGTCGGGTTCGGCGGCGCGTTGCTTCCATCAGTTGCCGCCGATACCGGCGCAATGGCCATGTACAAGCGCTGTCCGCTGCGCACGGCGTCGTCCTTGGCGTAGGTGTTGGTGGCCACGTACTCGAGCGGGTCGGTCAGCTCGGCGATCAGGTCCTCCAGCTCCTGTTTCGCCTCGTTGATCCGGTCGTTGACGGAGCCCGGGAAGTCGCCCGAGATTTTCTCGATTTCCTTCAGCAACTCCTGGCCGAGTTCGCTCTCGGTGATCTGGCCGCTGATCAGTTCAAGGATCGGGCCGGCGTCGGAACTCGATCGACCGAAGACCCCATTGCCGACAGGGTACCAAGCGCCGATATTGCCCGTGCGGTCCACCAGGCGCGCCCAAAAGAAGAACGATACGCCAGCCTGCAAGCCCTGCATCACATAGTCGGTCTGCGGGTACGCCAGGTCTGCCAGCTTGGTCGCGGCCTCCAGATCATTGGTCGGGCCGTACCAGATTTCTGTCCGCTGGGTGTCCTCGGCACCCGGCGGAATTCCCCACTTCAGGCCAATACTGAAGATGAGAGAATCCGCAGTCAGGAATGTGACCGAGGGCGGCGCACCCTCCTTGCCCTTCAACTCTGTCAGCATCGACGAGCACCAGGTGGAGGTGATGTCGAACGCGCTCACAGCTCGCACGCGGGCAAGGTAGGCGCCGGCGTAGATCCCGACAACGTCCACTGAGGACGTGCCAACCCGCTGCAGCCTGATCCAGTTGCCGTTGTCCTTGCGCCATTCCACGTCATAGGCAACCGCCCCCGGTACCGCCGGCCAGCTGATGGTCATGGTGCTGACCGCAATCCCCTGATCCACGGCGTAAGCCGAAGTCAGCGCAACGCTGGCCGGCGGCGGCACGGTAGTGACCGGGATGACGCTGATCGGGCGCTCGTCCAGCTTGGCGCCTGTGTCGATGGCTGCGAATTTGCTTGGGTTGAACTCGAGTGCGGTGATTTCGTACTCACCCTCTTGGGTGCGCACTGTCTTGAGCACTCGGAACAGCTGCACAGCCAAGTCGTCGTAGTCGATCGCCCATTGCAGTTCAGGCTCTGGCTGCACGCTGTAGGCCACCGTCACCGTGACAGCACGGCCGCTGACCGACTGGACCGTCCGGGCCTGGGCGGTACCGTTCGGCAGGTTTAGGATCAACCGGTCGCCAGCTTTGATCGGAGTGTCACGGTCGAGCGTTACAACGCGGCCGGCAGCAGCAGAGATACGCCCGCCATTCGGACGGCCCGCCACCAGTTCATCAGCCACAGGAATGACGTAGCCCGGCAGCGGAATACGGCCCTCCATGCCGGTCTTGAAGGTGACAGTCCGGTCCTGACTGTTGCTCAGCAACGCCCATTTCCCACGGCGTTGGGCTTCGGAGGCGCGGGTGCAGCCGATCGCCGAAATCTCGATTGGCCGGTCGCGGAACCGCCGCTGCAGCGCCAGATCGGTCACCGGGATAACGTCGGTGTCATAGTTGTTGGCCGGGTTGTCATAGCTGACCAGGGCGCGGCTGTAGTGCGTATTGCGCTCGGCGCCACCGTAGACGAACTCGCCGTCGATAACGTTGGCCCGGGTGAACACGTAGTCGATGTCTTGGGCGCGCGGCATGTCCGCCTGCATGAACAGCGAGCCATGAGCCCAGTACACCATGCCCCTGTAAATGGCCGACAGGTCGCGCAGCAGGGTCCAGGCCTCAGCGCGGCCCTGCAGGTTCATGTCGCACAGGTAGCGCGGTTCTTGCCCGCCAATCCCGTCCGGCACCAGCTGGTCGCAGTACTGGGCGATGCGGTACATCTCCCACTTGTCGACCATCCACGACTTGATGCGCTTGCCCAGGCCAAAGCGGTCCTCGACGCACAGGCCGTAGGTCACGAATGCCGGGTTGTTGGTCCAAGCCTGCTTGAAGGTGCCGTCCCACACACCGGTATAGGTGCGGGTCGCCGGGTCGTAATTGGTCGGCACAGGCCAGAGTTTGGCCTTGCAGTCCACGGTCGCCGCAGGGATGTTCTGGAACTGCTGGGCGTCGAACTCGATGTAGAGGAGCGCGGTGTTCGGATAGCTGAGCTTCTGGTCGATGATCTCCGTGTAGCCGGCAATGGTCATCGTGTCACCCACGGTGCCGCTATTGGCGTTCGGGGTGATCCGGCGGACGCGCATCATCCAGCCGGTGGTTGCCTTAGGCAGATTGACCCGCACGGAGCGCTGGTAGCCGTTCGTGGTTTTACCGTCGACTGCGCCCAGATGCGCTTCAACGTACGCTCCTCCATCGGTGGCGATATCGATGGCGTATTCGATGCGGTAGCCGTTGGTGTTGCCACTGCTGTCCTGGCTGACCAAGCGAGGCCAGGACATGCGCACGCGCACCGCAGACAGCTGCGTGTTGCTCAGCGAGCGCGTGAACGGGCTGTCACTGCGCAGCTCAACGTTGACGGTGTTCTCGCTCTCGATCGAGGGAATGCCCTGGATGTAATCCTGCTCAACGCTCCCGCGGCGCCACTCCCACTTCACACCTGGGAAGTTCACATTGCCGCTGACGTCCATGATCGGCGTGTTGTCGAGGTAAATGTCGCGATCGGTCGGCGTGCCGTCGAACTCGCCCTCGCCCACCGCCAAAAGAATCTTGGCGATGTTCGTCGACTGCAGGCTGTCCGGTGCCTCAACCGGGGTTTTTGGCTTGCTCTCGCCGCCCTTGGCGCCGGTGATGTCTAACTGATCTGTGGCGCCCATGCTTTCCTCCGGGCAATAAAAAACCGCCCGAAGGCGGTCTGTTCGCTATGTTGGCCTAAGCCTTGTCTTGCGCCTCGATGGAGGCCGAGATGATCGCCCCGCCCCAGCGGCGCTTGCCGATACAGATCGGCACCGGGTTTCCGCTCGCGGTAGTGTTCTTGGCGCTGCCGAAGGCATAGCTCGGGAGGTTCTCCGGAGAGCCACTCATGGTGAGTCCTTGAGCCTGCGGGCTTAGCATTTGGATCACACCGCCCACGGCCATCGATCCACCGCCCATGCCAACGGCGAGAGCTGTGGCAGCAGACCAGCCCAGCGGGTTCCACCAGGCCAAGGCCACAATTGCAACGCCGATGATGGTCTGAAGCAGACCTGCTCGCTTGCTGCCGGTGATCACCGGGGCTATTCGGATATCACCAGTTCCCCCGAAACCGAGCTCCTTTTCTTCAAGGTTTCTTGCTCCACGGAAGATGGCAAACTCGAGCCCCTCCGCCTTGGAATTGGCAATAAACCGCTCGAAGCCAGGAACCTGAATACAGAGGGCTTTGATCGCTTCCGCAGGAGACCGAACGGATAGCCTGAAAGACCGCCCGAATCGGCGAAGCTTTCCGTAAAGCAGGACGTTGGTCATTGGTTGATGTTCGATTGCAAAGGCGATCATGGCTTTCCTCCAGGAACAAAAAAAGCCACCCGAAGGTGGCTTGAGATAAGTGCGTCCTCTACTTGACGCACGCCTTCACCGCATCGGTGACCCGTTCAAGCGGCGACTGCCATCTGCGGTAGAAGTGATACTTCACCGTGGATCCGGCCTTGCTTGGCTCCACATCGACTAAGTGCAAAGGCGCCTGAGCGTCTGGAGCAAGAACCGAGTAGCGATTGCCGGATGACTGAAGGATTCCACCGACGCTTGCGCCCAGAACGGTAGTGCTCTGCCAGCTATCACGAATGCATTCAGCGACGTCCTTGGCAGGCTTTTGTGATTTCAGATCCAAAAGCGGCGGATTGTTCCGAGTTTCCGAAACGCTCGCACACCCGGCAACCAAGGTCAGGCCCAGAGCACCGATCAGAATTCGCATGTGATCCCTCCTTGTTGATGGCCGGCAATCTACCACAGCCTGACCGGTCTAGGAGACTAAGCTACAGGGCTTGGACCAACTCAACTGGCTTTTTGATATCTCTTTGCTTTACTCCACCTAGCAAAGCGCAACGCGGAATTGTGAGATAGCCCCGGCAGGAGTTTGACGATGCGTGCATACCTTCAGATTTTGCTTTGCCTACCACTTCTCCAGAGCTGCGCATTTTTTCAGCAGAGGGCCAATCACTTTGAGTCGAACTCCTTCATCGGATACGCCAAACCAGCCACCCTCAATCCACCTGCCAACATTGCTACTGGAAGCGCACCGCTGAAAATACAAGACATCAACATTAACAAATCCGACGCTACAGGCGATCTTCTAGAGGCCGGAGAATGCATCGTTGTTGACCTTGTAGACGGATTTTACAACCAGAATTTCGAAACCGGCCTTGAAACTATTTTCGGAAAATCCACCACTAGAAACGAAGTAGTCTTAACAACAGCAATTTACGAGCGGGCCAACAGCAGAGCTCTTTCAGCAGATTCTTCCGGAAAAATACAGGGAGCGGAGTACTTCATCCATAATGGTAATGGCCAGATTGCTAGGCGGCCATTCCACTTTGAAAATATCCCTGTATACGGACCTAGACCCTACAACGGCGGCGACATAACTTTCGAAGTCACTCTACTTGAAAAGGACAAAGATGAAATCAAGGCAGTAACCGAAGATATCGCCGAAGCAACAAGCCAGGTCAACGCAATTATCCCTTCTGATCAAAGGAAGGGTTTGAAGGATGTTGCATCAGAGGTCCTAAACGGGGCAACCTTATCACTCACTGGCGCAGGGTATGTAGCAGTCGGGATCAGCGCCGTGGAGCTGTTCAACAAGGCATATAAAGAGCTCAACGAGGAAGATGACGTAATCATTCGTCACTCCTTTGCACTGGCATCCAGCGGGCGCTCAAACAAAACCTATCAACCGTATCTGAGAGAAGGCTATTTCCCGTTAATTAGGATATCAGTTGAAGACACGGTAAAAGATCGTTTACAAGACGCCACGTACGACCCACTGCAGAAAAAGCTTCGCACTGGCGTCAAATCGGCCACCCCACTATGGCTAGTGTTTAGAGTTTCCAAGGTAGATACCTGTGGCACTAAGTAACTGGACAGGGCTGGTGATTTAAGAAGGTACTCAATCTGCGCAACGATGGTGCAATACAAGCCGTTAAGCAAAAAGCCCAGCGCGAGGCTGGGCTTTCGACCGGAACTTAGACCGCGCCATCTTCTTTTTTTATGGCCGCACGCTGGAAGATGAAATAATCCATCAAAAATACAAGTGCGATTACGGACCCCCAAGTCAAGAGCATAAAATCCTCCGTAACCAGGCTATGATCGAGAGCCAAACTACCAACCTGATACTCACGAATGTATCCGATGCCAGGTAATGCGACAAAGGCCAACACAAATGAGAAGGCCAGAGATTCTAAGCAGGTCCGCTTAGCTGAAAGGGTGTAACCACAGACCAAGAGCAGTAGCGTCAGGCTCATGATAAGGTTGAGCGAATTGTAAGGCCCGGAAGCAAGGAAGATAGAAACCGAACTTGCAGTCGCCGCAGCTGATAGTGCCGGAATGTCTGTTTTATTGCTCAAAATATAACCTGCTGAATTTCCTAATTTGAGCTTCGCATTGTAGCCAGTCGACGACCAGCAAGGCAAATAGCCATCACTATCTCATGCAGTGATGGTTATCCGCTGCCCACCCACCCTGTACGAAAACCCAGTAACCGGCTCTCTGTGCGGCGTAGTAGCGTCATGCCTCCAACGAACCGCCCCGGTCCGTTGCCGGAAAGCCCATGGACTGGGGTTCTACACGCTAGGAGGCAAACTTGAGCAAGAATGAAGCATTTGAGCCGAGACCCGCATTCTCCATTGACTGGGTCCGTCAATACGACTGCGGCCCTTCTGACTCTCACTTGCACGCAATCGGGCAGTTCATCGCGAACTATTCGTCTGTCGAGTGGAGGATAGCCGAGCTATTTGCATTGATGCTTGGGAAGCCAGTGGCCGAAGCCCAGCGCATCTGTGTCGAAACTAACATGTCCATCGCCGGGATGGTTCGCTACACCAAGTCAAAGCTTTCCGACATTTCCGGGCTGCACGCTGAGACAGCCAGAGATCTTGAGTTCAGCGTCGACGCCTTTGAAAAGATCTCTCCCACTCGCCACAAAATTGTACATTGGCAGTGGGGACTGAATGAGGGCGAGCACGCTACGCTATCGGATCTTATCAAGCCCAGAGGTCGAGAGAAGGCGAACGCGGCGATTACATTGGAGGAGATCAGAAAACTTTGCTTGAGCCTGATGAAAATTATGCAGGCTATTTCTCTTGGCCTTGAGGTGCTTTCTGGGCGCATGACCAGGCAACAGATTCTTGCAATCCGCGAAGGCACATCTCCTGAAAAGCTCTTTCGACCGTGAGCCGTGAAAAGGGTCGGTCATCAGTTTCCTCCAAAACTGCCAGACCGACCTCTACCATGCCCCTGGATACGGCTATGTCCTCTGCACGCATGCAGCTCAGGGCAGAAGGTTCAATCGTCGACTTCATATCCTTCTCCTTGCAGTGCAGTCTATCCGCTTCAGTTCGCGTCCTGATGACGCAGGACAAGGCGCGTACGTTCGAGCCAAGGCCCGCCGAACACAATGATTTCAGATGGCCGCCCCAGCAGGTGGTGCAGCATAAACGGGCCAGGCCCGAAGACCTCTACCGCTTCCTCCGGCACCCGAGCGTCAGCGCCCAGGTAGATGCCGGCGTGGTTCGGGTGAACCGTGCGGCCTACGGCCATGACGATCATGTCGCCGCGTTGCGGCTGGCTGACCTGGTAGAAACCGGCGGCCTCATAAGCCTGTTCGTATAGGCTAGGGCCGTCTGCCTGCTCCCACCATCCCTCCTCCCGGGCGTAAGCCGGGAACTCCAGCCCCCACTCGCGCTTGTACCAGTCCGCGCAAACCTGCCAGCAGTCCCAGGCGCCGTGCACGAAAGGTCGGCCCAGCAGCGCTGTGTGACCGGTTGGCGTGGTAGTGCGAAGATCGCCCTCCGGCCACGACAGGATGTACCAGGGCAACCCTGTCGCCTCACACATGGCGAGATCGCGGGACGAAGGCCTGCTGGTGGCGTCCGGATGCGAGTGCACGATACCGATCACCTGGCCCTGGTCCTCGGCGGCCGCATACTGCTCCGGTGAGATGCGGAACTCCTCCGCCGGATCGGTCGCGGTATTGTCGCACGGTATGTACCGCTGGGAGCGGCCCACGGCAATGATCAGGCCGCAGCACTCGCGCGGGTATTCCGCCGCAGCGTGCGCTTGCACGGCGGCGAGGATGTGTTTGCGCATGGTCAGCTCCGTGCGATGAGGGAAACGGCCGGGAAGCCGCCAAAGGGCAGTTGGTTGCCCTGGCCAAACCGGACGGTGCAGCCTGAGTCGAGGCAACCGTTGCACTGGTCTTTGGCCGGGTCATCCGTGGGCTTGCCGTCCAAGTCGTAGTAGGGGCCGGTGTATCCACAGTTCGGGCCACGGTAGCCGGCGGTCATCGCCCAGTGGCATAGCTGGGTCATCTGCCGACCGATTGTCTCCCCGCCCACATCGCCAGGGCTGGCGAGCTCCCAAGACACAGTCATACCGTTCTCGGACACCTTCTGGTCGATATACCAGACCTCAATAGCTTCTTCGGTCGGGTCGGCCTCAGGGTTGCCTTCCGGAAAGTTCACCTCATCCAGGTAACGCGCCATCGTGTGGCGCATGGTCAGCTTGAACTCGAGCAGGTTGTCGAAGGCCAAGCACAGGGCTGTGATCCGTCCATTGACGTTGCCCACGCTCAGCGTTGGGCGCACGGCGGTGCCGTCCGAGTTCGCTTCGATGCCATCGATCTGCATGGGCCAGGCGCCGTATTCGTTACCCTGCCACCAGATCGACTTGGCCGGAAGCTGATCAGCGTTCGCGCCAGCGGCAGCCAAATCCTGTGCAGTGTGCGGGATTGCATGCCCATGGAACCGCAGCGTATCGGCGCCGAAATCCGAGCCATCCAGCTCGAACAGCAACACCTCATTGCCAGGCTCTAGGGTCTGGATGTCCTTGATCAGTGACATGCTCGTTCCTATGGGTGGAAGGCCCGCTCAAAGGTGGCGGAGACCTTAAATCGACCGCCGCCGACAGGCGTTGGCTTGGGATCCTTACAGGTAAACAGCCCAAGATCACCTAGCGGCGTCGACCATAGAAAGGCCTTGGCGCCCCCGTGCCGGTCAAAGAACTCCATGATCTTGCGGACCTGGGCCTTCGTACCGGTCACAGTGATCGGGTAGCTGTCTTCCTTGTTGTTGGGACCGTCGCCCACTGTTTGCCGGTAACCACCACCGAAGCGAGACTCGCGTACCCGGTAACTGATCTCTGGCGTTTCACCGCGCTGGGTGGGCCAGCTGAACTTCTCGATGGCCATCAGCGCTTCCCTTGTGCGTTTCGGTAGCTCACTCCGCCCGGGCGCCACGAATCTGCGACCGCCTTTTCTGCAGCAATCTGCAACTGCTTCTGCATGTTCTGTTGAAGCAGTGCTTGATCGAGCTGCATCCCCTCGTTACTGCGGTCCTTCATGACTAGGCTGATCGGAGCCGACAGGCTAATAGCGGTTCCAGATCCTCCTCCGACCGCCCTGACACCCAATTGGCCGCCGGACGTGCGGGTCAGAGGCATGACAGCTTCGTCGCCAGCCTCCCCCATCACCCCCAACTTGCCCCCGGCCATGCCGAAGGCCGTGGGCGTGCTGACGATGGAGTTGGTAAATGCGCCCCCATTGGCGAACATTTGCACGCCATTCGACCAAGCCCCGCCCAGAGCCTGGGGGAAATAGGCGCTGCCGTATCCCGCCTGCGAAGCCCCGAGATTAGAGGAAACAGCACCTGCGGAACCGGCAGCCATACCATTGCCGCTACCCCCGCCAAAATAAGCAGAGGCCGCAGTGGCGCCCCAACTCACGAGGCTACCGAGGAGACCTGATGCAGCCCGCTGCGTCTCGATTCTTACCATGTCGGCCAGAATCGACTTGGTGAAGTCCGCGAACGAGAACTTGCCGGTCATGGCGAAGTTCACGACCGCATCCTCCATTGACGTGAAGGCATTCGTGAACAAGCTTTTCGTCTGCCCGGCAACATCCCGTGCCTGATCCAGGTAATTCTGGAAGGCCGACGATGCGCCTTTGCGCCAGTCACCTTGCGCCGCGGTCATCGCGTCGTAGTTGGCAATGGTGGTTTCCTGAAGATCCCTTTCGGTCTTGCTCAGGGCTGCCAGCTTCTGGTTGTACTCATCGAGGCTCATGCCGCGGGAGCCGTCGCCATACTGGTTGGCTAGGTCCAAGCGCTGCTGATTCATGCGATCGGTGATGCCGTTCTGCTGATCCTGCAAGCCACGCTGGCGATCACCGAGCCCAAGGCTGTCGGCGGAGCGCTGCCCCTGCTGTCTCAGCGCAAGGACCTGCTGGTCTAGTGCGTCGGTGTAGGTCTGTACTGCCCTGGCCTGCTTGGCCAGCCGGCCTTGCTCATTGGTCGCCAGCACCGAAAGCTCGGTGTCGGCGTCCTTCTGCGCCTTGACCATGGCCACCCGGGCATCTGCGATCTTCTGGTCCAATTGGATGCGCTGCTGGGCGCTGGTGCTGCTGCGCCCTTTGGCTTCCTCCAAGGCTTGGATTTCGGCCTCGTAGGCGTTTGTGACCTCGACCTTCTGCTGCTCAATGATCGCGGCGCGCTGGGCGGCATACGACTCCTGCGAGATGAGTCCGGCCTTCTGCGCCGCGTCCAGCTCCTTCTGGTGGTTTTTGTATTCGGCCAGGATGGCTGTCAGGGCGTTCTTCTGGTCGTTGAAGCCGGAAAGGTCGACGGGCGTGGTGCGCCCGCCGGTATCCTTGAACTGCTTGGCGATGTCAGCCTGCACCCGAGCGATGTTCTCGGGTTTCAGCCGCTCATCATCCGGGTTGACCTTGCGGATCGCTTCGAGAGATTTGGTGTACTCCTTCAGCGCGTCCGCCCGCTTTTCTGCGTTGGTCCTGGCTGACTTCTCCAAAGCGTCGATCTTGCCGATCGCCACAATTGCCGCCTGCTGCCGCTGGGCGTCGAGCTCCTGTGCCCTAGCGATGGCTTGCTGCGTGTCTCGCTGCTGGATGAGCGCTTTGAGCTCAAGGTTGGCGTCCGTCAGCTTCTTCTGTGCTGCGGTGTCGTCAGGATCACCATTCACCGCACTCTGCGCCGCTGCCAGACGCTGCTGCGTCTCGACGATACGGCTCGCTATATCCTGGTCACGGCCGATGTTCTTGACCGAATCGACTGTTGCAGCGACCTCGCCCCGCAGTGCCTTCCAGCCGCGTTCCCAGATCGAGAGGTTCTCGGTGACTTCCTTGCTGCGGTTCTTGATGGTATCGACGTAGGTGTCGGTCAGCAGCTTGGCAGCGCCAATGGTGTCGCCCTGCTCCTTCAATGCGACGATCTGCGAGTACGTTATTGCTGTCAGGAAGTTGTACTGCTCGTTGAGCTCCTTGGCGGCGGTCACCGGGTCCTTGCCGATTTTCACAAACTCGGCGACGGTATCTTCGACTGCCTTGCCGGTTGCCGATCGCCACTCCAGTGCGGCCTCGGTGATCTCGACGAAGCTGCCAGAGGCTACCTTGCCGCTGCTGGCTAGCTGGGTGAGCACCTCTGCTGCAGCGCCAGTGGTGCCGACAGTTGCCGCTACCTCACGGGCCATGCCGGAAAGTCGATCCGATGTTGTGCCGGCGGCATTGCCGGTGGTGATCAGCGCTTTCTCAAACCTGACCGCATCTTCGCTGCCCGAGTAATAGGCATAGCCGAGCACGCCCACCGCTGCAGCTGCGACGGTGAACGGGTTCACCAGGCCCAAGACGTAGCCGCCGAGCGCTTGCACAGCCGGCCCAATACCGCCAAACATGTCCTTGAGCTGTCCGCCCTGTTGCAGCAACACCTGGAGCGGAGCCTGTCCACCCTGCAAGGACACCACAATATCGGTGAACTGCGCCGGTACGCCGCGCAGTGCTGCTGCGGTGGCCTTGGCCGACATGCCCGTCTTGTTCAGCGCAACATCGGCGCCGCCCAATGCGGTGCGCGCTTGGTCGATCTTCGTCTGGTACTCTCCGAAGGTCTCTGCATCAAGCGCGCCACTGGTGCGGAAGCCCTTCAGCTTCTGCTCCATCTGGTCCAGGCGGCTCATTGCTGCGACGGTCGGGTCAATCTTGCCCAGCAGCTCGTCGAGCGCCTGGCCTTCTTCCCGATGCGCGCCGGCGGCCTTCTTCGCCGCCTCCGCCTGACGCTCCTCCGTGGCGATGAGCGCTTGGGCCCGGCTATTGATGGACGCCTGACGGCTGGCACTGTCCGATAGAACTGCGTTCGCCTGGGAGGTGACCTCGGCACTTTGCTCTGTCGCCCGGTTCAGCGACTGGACGTACTGGCTTGCCTCAAGCGAGGCCTTGGCCACGGCCAGAATTCTGGCTTGCTGCTCGTCAGCAGATTCGGCAGCGCGCCGGCCGGCCTGGGCTCCGGCATCCGTGGCACTGGTAAGCGCCTCCTGCACCTTGCCCGCCTGTGCGGCCTCGGTCCGAAAAGCCCCCATGTTCGCCGCTGCGCTGCTGAACGCCGTGGATGCGCTGGTAACGGCTCGCCCCACAGTCGCCATTTGCTGCGCCAGCTCTGCCTGCTTGGCGTTGAGCGCCTGAAGCTCCTGCACGATCTGCCGGGTATCACCCTGCAGACTGCCCAGGGCAGTTTCCCAGGCCCGGCCCGTTCGACCAGCCGACTCTTCGCTACGCTTGCCGGCAGCCGTCAGCTGGTCGAGATTATCCTTGGCCTCAACGGCATCACCGGAGTCGATCTGAAGACCGAGAGAGGCAATGGTGGTCATGATCTACTCCATGAATTCGGCCATGACGGCCAAGGCCTCGACCTCCATGACGCGGAGATCGGGGAAAATGTCGGTGAGGTCGCGGCGCTTGATGCCGAGCATTGAGGACGCTGCAGGAATGGCGGCGTAGTCCAGGCCTGACGGACCGCCAGAAGCCACCCGCCACTGTGTACCCATGGCATCGAACAGGCGGAAGGCAGGCCATGCATCTGGCCAGACCTCCACTTCCTCTTCCTCGATGTCATCGAGGGTCAGCCCCAGCGCCGCCAGTTGCTCGGCGGACGGGCCGCGCTCGTAGCAGGCCCGTGCCGCCGCCCTCAGTTTCCCAGGCGGGCCGGGCTGTAGGCGGACTGGAAGGCGTCGATGACCGCCTTCGGAGCGCCGGTGCAGGTGCGCACCAGTTCGGCGATGGCCTCGGCGCTGAACTCGTCCTCGAGATCCCAGCCAGTGACGATCTCGCCCAGTTGCTCGGCCTGCAGGGCGATTTCACCGGTGGTGACCTCCTCCCACGTCGCCCCGTCCTTCTGTGCCTTCTCCGCCCAGGCATCACGCGCCTTGTTCCAGCGGTCGAACATTGCGGACAGGGCCAGGCGGTCCATGTAGCGGAACTGGAACTCCACCGGCGCCGGCTCTGCGCCAATGCGCGGAACCTGCACCACAGCGGCGAACGTGGGGTTCTGCGCGATCTTGATCTTTGCCATGAGTGCTCCTTACGCGCCGGCCAGGTAACGAAGCGAGCGAGCCGACAGGCCGACGCTGATGGTTCGAGTCATGACGTTGTTCCGCTCCATGGTTGGGTCGGGCGTGATGCTGACGTAGCCCGGGTACAGGATCTGGTCGCCGTTGCGAAGCTTCATGCGGATCACCGTCAGCTCTTTCGAGGCGTCATAGCCCTCCACGGTTTCGACGTAGGCAGCGCTGGGCTGGTCCTCAACCGCGATGGTCAGGGACCGAGGGTTGCGGTTCGACGGATACTGCTTGTCGTCGTCATCCTCCAGATACCCGACGGTGGTGTACTGCTGCTCACCACCTGCGGAGTTGAAACCGGTCACCTTGGAGATCTGCACCCAGTCCGACACAGGCAGAACGGAGCCGACGCCTGCGCCAGCGGTGAAGAATTCGGCGTCGCTGGTGTCCAGGCCGGCCAAGGAGAAGGCGTCGGCGGCGACACCGGAAGCCTTGACGGCTCGGTCGTTAATCAGCGCCCAGCCGGAGTTAACCAGCAGAATGTCGCCGTTCGCGATGTTGTGGCCGACTGCGGTAGCAACCGGCGGCTTTGCGTTGGACAGCGCGGTGAACGGGACGGCGGCGCCGATGACGCGTGCGATTTCCAGCACCGCGCCGTTTGGCAGCGGGAAGCGTGCGGCCATGGTGTGTTTCCTCTTGATAGCCCGCCGGGCGGCGGTTGGTTATGCCCCAGCGGGCGGTTGGTCCGCGACACCGCGGTAGGTGAAGCTGGCCGGAACCGTGTAGGTTGCCGACTCGGGGATGGTTGGGCCCTGGTCAAACGGTTCGGTGACCAGGCCCTCGAAGCCGTTGCGACTGAGCGCCGAATCAACCCGGAAGAGGCTCGAAAGCTCGTCGATCAGGTTCTCAGCGGTTACCAGAGGCTGGCCTGCTGGGCAGACGATGCTCACCTGGTAGACGCCGGTGTATTCGTAGGCCTCGCCGCCCAGGTAGCGGCAGGTGGTTGCTCCGGGCAGCTGAAAGGCTTGCAGGTAGGTTTCCCCTGGCTGAGCCTCGAAGGCCTGTTCGAAGTTCGCGACCCGAATCGGGCGCGCAGCGGCCCAGGCCATCAGCTTGATCTCGATGGCCTGGCGGGCTCGTGCATGGCTCATACGCTGTTGTTCCTGATGGCTTCGTCGACGATGCGCTGGAAGTTGGCCAGGGTGACCCGGACTATGCCGGCCGGCGCCTGGGTTGAGTGTCCGTATTCCAGCGGCACCGCATACGCCAGGTTGTTCACGATGTAGGCCGTCTGGCCAATGGTCAGTGCCTGCACCTGCGTGACCAGCGCGGTAATGGCTTCGCTGCCCGACGGGTCGATGCGGTCGAGCTCTTCGGTCGCCGGCGAATCGATGGAGAACTGCCAGTTACCCCGGAACCGCCCGCCGACGTAACCTTGACCGGCGACCAGACCATTGGTGGCGAAGTTCTGCTCCCGCTCGGTCTTCGTCAGGGGCTTAGCGTACTTCACGCCCTTGCGCAGCTTGCCGGCCTTGGTGAAGTTGTCCTGGTTCAGGTTGATCAGGGTGTTGCGGACCGCGACCTTGAAGTCGTAGTCATCGGCTGCCCTGGTGGCCTTGGCCCGGTGCGCTACGTTGGCCGCCCACAATTCCGGATTGCCCACCGGCGACATGCGGATAACGCTGCTGCCGATCTCGATCACAATCTCGCGGAAGGTAGCGTCAAGGGCTTGCTCCGCCTGCTCGGCGAACGCCCGAATAGCCTCAGCAAAGCCGCCCTGCTGGCCGCCGTATCGCTGGGCCATGTGTGAGCCGCGAGCCATATCACTTCCTCAGCTGAATAGTCCAAGTCGCCTGGGCTGGGTCCTCGGAAACGTTGAGCACGCGGTAGCCGCTCACCTGGTCGCCGATCTTGGGCGCCGCTGGAACATCGGTAACTGCGCCAGTCTGCCCCTCGAACAGTTCGTTCTGCAGCACCAGCAGCTTCACGTCCTCGGTCTGGATGCGTGTGCCATCGATTTCCTTGGCCAAGTAGCTGCCGAACACGCCGCGCCCGGTGTAATGGATGGTCAAGGCCGGTACGGTGCCGCCGATCTCGGGGTCATATCCGCCCTTGACCGTGCGACTCCCGGCAACGGGCTTCACCGCGTCGGCAAGGCCGTCTGGATCATCGAAGGCTTCCGCCAGCTCGGCCTGCAGTTCTTCGCGCATGCCCATGGGTCAGATCCTTTTGAGCATTACTGTGCCGGCGCGGCGGGTCCAGGGTGCGATGAGGTCGAGGGCGAAGTTCTCGCCGGTCGAGCGATCAACAGACCCCGCGACGTAGGTCTTGCTGGTTGAAGTGCCAGCCTGGGCCGACACGGTCTTGCTCTGCACCTCACGCTGGGTGTCCTTGTAGAGCTGACCAGCCGCAGCCAGCTTGGCTACCTGCGCTCCGGCACTCACGATGGCGTCCGGAACCGGGACTGGCACCGTTCGCTTGATCTTGGCGGTGAGCCAGGCATTGGCCATGGCCACGGCAAGGACCGCATCACCGCTGCCGGCCCAGCCCTGCCCGAGCTTCTGGTCAACATCAGCAACAGTGATGAAGTCGGTCATGGCTTATTCCTTCGACGGGATTAGTGCCTGCAGCTCGGGCTTGTTGAGAGCGGGATCGAAGGTGATGCCCTGGGCCGTTAGCCACTCTTTGAGTTCCGGGACCTTCATCTTGTGAGGGTCGGTCTCCTCGCCGCTCTCCTCTTCGATCGCCTTGTCGATCTCGGCCTGGCTGCTGACCGGGGCATAGCCGTTCGGTGGGTAGGTCGACGCCTTGTAACCCTCTGCCACCCACTGGGCGACGGTAGGGCCATCCAGACGCAGGCCTTCCTCGATCTCGCTCACGCTGATGCCCTGGCGCTGGTAGGCCTCGCCGATGTGCGGGGCGTCGCCCTGCACGGACACCGAGGTGGCGCCGTCGATCACGCCGAAGAACTGGTCCAGGCGGCGATAGCAGGTGCCGCGTTCGCTGCCTGGGGTGTTGGTGTAGATGACTTTCATGCTGATCTCCTGCGCGGGGCGCCAGGCCGGCGCCCTGCATCATGGGGTCAAGGAGTGGCGGTACCGCTGATGACCGCGGCGAAAGGGACCTGTTTGCGATCGAACACACGCTTCCAGTTAGGCGCGGCTGCGTACTGGGTGGCACTCGGGCTCAGGTTGCGGTTCTCGCTGCCCTGCCAGCTGAAGCCGGCCGGCTGGAGGATGTAGGTCTTACGCTCCCATAGCACCTCGGCGCCGCCACCGTTACCGCCATCCGGCTTGCGCTGCATCTCGACAGGCATGTGCGGGTCGCCCTCGCCATAGCCGAAGGCGCCTTGGCCGAAGAACAGCGACAGGTACTGGCCCGGGGCGTAGATCAGGCCGTCATCCATGAACACCGGCTTGCCCAGGTAGGTGGCCAGGATGACCTTGCCCTGCGAGTCGCGCAGGTACTCGATCATGTCCTGCTTCACCATCTGGTTCATCACGACTGAGTGCACACCGATCGCGGCGAACATGTCGGCCGCGTCACCAGCGGTGAAGGCAGCATCTTGGAAGGCGTTTGCGCTGATGGATGCGCCCGCATCTTTCACCATGTCCCCGCCGTTGTTGGCGATGTTGGACGCAATCACGCCGCGGGCCGCCCCCATCAGGTAGCGCTGCCATTGGCGGGTCCAGTAGGTGCCGAAACGGTTGCGGATGTGCTGCATGGGCTCGGAGTTGGCCAGCTCAGCAGTCAGGTCGGAGACGCCGTAGCCTTTGTTGAGGTACAGGGTCCGGGCGCGCATGCTGCCCTGCTCGGCCTTGCCAACGGCGCCCAGGTCGTCCGGATCGTCATTGGAGATGTTCGGCGCCTCGTCGGCGTCGAGATCCTGCCAGTAGCTGATCTCGGAAGTACCCTGGCCGTTCTTCGCGATGCCGTCCAGGGTCGCGGAACGAGTGATGATGCCCGACTCATAAACGGCGGTCTTTTCTGGGGAGTTCACCGGCTCCAGAGTGCCGTAGTAGTCGGCAACAAAGATGTCCGACAGTTGGGTAGATGCCATGGGTTAGGTTCCTCGGGTGGCTTGGAGTTTTTTGAACGCGTCGGGGTTGTCACGAGCCATCGCTGCGCGCTCGGTCTCGGTGTACTCGCCCCATTTCTTCGTGGCCTTGCCACCGTTGTCGCCGGTCTGCCCGGCACCCTGAGCCCTTGGCCACAGGTGGGTTGCGGTTTCGCGCAGCGATTCCGCCCATTCGAGGGGAGACAGCGGGGTCTTGCCGTCCTTCCCGTACACGACTTCGCCGGCACGGTCAGTGGCAATGGGCTCGCCGTCTTCGCTCAGTTTGAAGGTGCCGCGGGCGCGGAGGATGATGTCCTCGGCAGCCTCGGGCAGCGCGCCGGCCTTGATGGCGGCTGCGCGGATGGAGTCAGCCAGCACCTTGTCGCTGTACTTGGCGGCGAAGGCTTCGGCCTTGTCGGCACGCTCGTTGGCAGCCTTGACCTGCTTGTCCAGGTCGGTGCGCAGGCGCTCGGTGCGCCGGCTGATGACTTCGTCCAGCTTGCCCTCGGCGATCAGCTTGGTTTCTTCATCCTGGCCAGCTTTGGCCAGCAGGCCTTTCACGGCCTCGATGTCCAGGCCTTCGAACTGGCCTTTCAGCTTGTCCAGTTCGGTCTTGATGGTCTTGTTGGAGCCGATCAGCTCGGCATTCTTGGACTTGAGGCCCGAGACCTCGCCGTCCAGGAACTTCTGCACCTCGCCGCCCAGCGCTGCCTTCAGCGCGGCGGTTTGGGTTTCGTCGAGAGTGAGGCCATGGGCGGCCGGGTCGAAGTCAAAAGGCATGTGGCTATCCCCTTGGGATTGATTGGCCCACCTTGCGGGCATAAAAAACCCCGGCGATTGCCAGGGCTGGTTGAACTGTGCGCAGTTAGGGAGCAAATCCAAAACAGCTGATCTCACCTCTATCTGTGAGCGAAAGCTGAATCCACGGATACTTCGCCTCCAACCTCGCCTTGATCTGACTAAATGCCTCTTCGGCCCGGTCTGCAGGCCCTTCGATAGGGAATTCCCCAGTTACTCCTACTCCTCTGCGATGCGGCATCGCCAAGTAGGATTCGAGAATCTGAGCGGTGATCTCCAACCCAGACTCAAACTTGATACTCATAAACACCTCAATGATTTTGTGAAAGCGCTATGGTAAAGCACGTTTCCACGCTGAAAATTGAGGGGTTTGCACTTGTTTCAGAGTCCCGCCCGCTCAAACGCCAACGGCTCCAGCTCCTTGAGCTGGTCGAGCGTCAGCGGCTTGAAGTTCTTGTCCAGTTGCAGCGCCGCGAAGCGTTCGGCCGTCAGCCCGCCATCGCGGAACAGCTTGCCGCGCACCGGGCCCAGCGCGGCGTCCTGGAAGGTCGCTGGCTGCGTTTTTAGCCACTGGTAGTAGCTGAGGCTTGCCGACACCTGTCCGCCGCCATCCGCACCCGCTGCCGCCCTTGTGGCACCTTGTCCGAACAGCGCCGACAACCTGGTGATCGGCGTGATCGTGGTTCGGCAGTGGATGTGGAACGGGGGCACAGGGCCCTTGCCCATCTCGTACTCGCGACCGTCCAGGCTCCGGCACTGCACGCTGGTCTTCCGGTCCAGGGTGGCGACGATCCGATAGCCCGGCACCACCTCGGCGTTCGCCTTGAGCGTTTCCATGCGCGCCGTTGTGGCTACATGCTGGACTGCGGTCTGGACGACCGCCCGGACGCTTCGGTTCGTGACCGCCAATAGGCCGTCCGTGAAATTCTGCCCGGCGGTGCCGCGTATGGCTTGGGTGATCTCGGCGTTGGTCTGGCCCTGTACAACCCCCATCCGGACGGCGTTGGTTACCCGGTCCGACTCGGTGCGGGTCCAGCCGCTCAGGAAAGGCTTCAGCAGCTTCCCGCCATCTACCCCAGCCACCTGTAGGGGCTGCGTGTTGATCGCAGCCCTGAGCAGCGAATCCGCTGGCATGACCGCATCGATCAGCAGCGCCTTGGCTAGACTGCGGCCCTCGAATGCGGCCTCGTACTGCGCGATGTCCACCAGGTCGGACTGCATCCGGTCGCTGAAGGCCTTGTAGATATCAAGCAGCTTGCCGCCCACCCGCCCCAGGAACTCTTCCAGCCGGCTCCGGCCGTAGGTCGACAGTTCCTTGCGGGTGAGCTGGTCACGGACATGGCTGTCAGCCCGGCGCAGGTAGGTCTCGAACTTCTTGACCTCGCCCGCCTTCAGCCGCTCAAGCAGTACCGAGTGGCGGCTTACCTGCTCCAGAAGCTTCTCGTCCGCCGTTTGCTCCGGTTTCGTCGCCATCGTCTTTGTCCAAGTTGACCCCGCCCGCGCCATGGCCGTCGCCGATCAGCTCGGCCTCTTCGTCGTATGGGCGCTCGGGCAGCTTGCCGGTGGTGAGGTACTGCCAGTAAGTCCCGGCGCTGATGGTGCCGGCCATAACACTCTTCTGCAGCTCGGCCAGCACCTGGGCATTGACCTCAGGGATCACGAACTCAGGTTTGACCGTGAAGACCACCTCGTCCGGGTTGAAGCCGGTCCACTCTGCGGCGTACCGCAGAGCCTGCTCGATGGCCTCCGCAGCGGTGATGACGATGCTGTGCAGCGTCGCGTGCTGGTCGTTCTGGCGTGTCTTGCGGGCCTCGCCCGACTCAGTGCCGGAGACGTCCATGACCTTGGCGCCGGCCTCGAGCGCGGCGTTCTTCTGGTCTTCCATCGCGGTACGAACGGCCTGGATGCCGGCGCCCTGGAACTCCAGGTAGCCACACTGGCCTTTCGGCCCGAGATCCCAAGCCGCAGACGGCCCGGTCACGCTAAGCTCCACGCTCTCGTCCAGACCCGACACCCACGGCTGCGGGTGGCTGGTCTGATGCAGCGCGGTGAAGTAGTCGGCGCTGAGCTGGTAGGACTTGAGCGCGGCCCGGGCCATGGTCAGCAGCGGGATCTCGTCCACGTCGGGCGAGTTGTCGGTGGAGCCGCAGTAGATAACCGGGATGTAGTCCAGACCGCGTACCAGGTTGTTGCTGCCGTCGACGGTACCCAGTGGGCGGTCGTCCTCAATCAGCGCACCGGCCTCGTTGCGTACGCCAGTGCGGCAAACCGCGCCGTCCATGTAGAACTCGCGGTACACCGTTTCGCATTCGTGGCTGTAGCGGTCCTGCTCCTTGCGCCTGAATTCACGGAAAACCGACAGCACCAGGTCCTGACGGCCGCCTTGGTCTGCAGTGTCCCAGTTGATGGCATTGCGCACCGCGTAGGTGGCGAAGTACGGCTGACCCCTATCATCGATGTTCACCACCAGCGGTACCCGGCCATGAGAGATGGCCTGGCGCACGATCCTGAGGAACAGTTGTGTCAGGCCAAAGCCATCAGCCGTGGCGTTGTCCTCCAGCCCTTTCAGCCCCGAGGGAAGCTTCACCTCGGGTATCAGCCGAGAGACCAGGCCCATCATCGAGCGCAGCGAATCCCGCACCCAGTGCTCGTACTGGGCCCGGTCGGTGTAATTCCGGTAAAGGTAGGCATTGCCGGCGCCGTCAAGCTTCTCGGCCTCGGTCATGCCGCTTGGCTTGGGCAAGTTGCGCGGGCTGCGCTTGATGGCGCCCTCGCCCTCCAGGGCGTCGTCCATCATCCGCCACTCTTCGATGTGAGCGTCGTAGTCTGGGTTGGTGGATTGAACAGGCATTACGCCAAACCTCCGATGCGGCGGACACCGCCTGTGCGTTTGCGTCGCGCCATGGCAACGGCGAAATAACGGAACCCGTCTGCCGGGTGCGAGGACCAGTCATGAAGCGGCTTATCCTTCCAGCACCCGCGCTTGTCGTCCCATTCCTTGCGGTAGCTTTCCAGTGCCGTGATCCCCTCGCTGCACTTGGCCTCTTCGAAGGCGCAGTTGGGCAGGATCTCGCGCGCCTGCTCGATGCCTTCATCAACGCCGAGCTTGGGCACCACTTGGAAGGTCATGCGGTACTTCTCACCGTCGATCTCGTAGCCCTCTCGTGCGAGCTCGCGCCGAGTCTTGCCGTCGCTACCAAATTCCCGGTTGTCGATGTCGTGTGGGCCCCAGTGCTCGCCGTACTCGTAACCGCGATCCTTCAGCACCTTCATGTAGTGCCGCAGGCCTTCGCCGCTGTTCTGATAGAAGTCGACGACGTGGTACTCCTCGCCAACGATCCGGACGAACCAGATGGCCGTGGAGTCGCCCACGCCGATGTCCCAGAAGGTGTGCACCGGCAGGTGGCTGTTGTCTGGCAGCTTGCCGATACGCTGGGCGGCGTAGAGCTTGGTGAACTGCTTGGCGTAGTACGCGCCCTCGATCGTCTGCTGGAATGCCTCGGCAGGAATCGACGGGTATTCGCGCTTCATGTCGTCGCCGAGGGTCTTTTCCTTGGCGGAATACCAGGCTCGCTGGCCTGGGTTGGTGACGATGCCGTGCTTGGCGGCCAGGTCGTCGAAGTACTTGGTCAGCCGGTCTGGAATGACCACGCCGACCGGGTCCAGCCAGTACAACGCGTTGCGCCACCAGCTGAAGAAGAAGAACTTCCAGTCCAGCAGGCCCAGGGGCACACCGGCCAGTTGCTGCTTCTCGGCAGACTGGCTGTAGTCGAAGAAGTACCCCGCCCGCCCCTCTGCCGTCGACTCAATGGTGACGAAACACTCAGCGGCCACAGCCTCGAACGCACCGGTTACGATTTCCCGCGCCTTATGCGGGAACTTGGCGCAGATCTTCCCGAACTCGGAAACGTGCAGGTAGCGCAGCGTGCCGCCCCGGAAGGACGTAGACACGTAAAGCGACCCGCCCTTGCTGAACACCAGCTCGCCCGCGGCATCGTTGCGCGCCGGGTTGGCTGCCTTGATCTCCTTGGGGAGGTTGTCATAGGCGTATTTCACCTTCTCCCTGAACAGGCGCTTGGCGTCGTTCAGGGTGTGGGCGATTAGGGCGCACTTTGCCGCCTCAAACAGCGCAGCATCCAGTTGGACGATACACACCAGCGTTGTGAACCCCAGCTGCCGAGCCTTGAGGATGATGTTCCGGGTGTGCATCCCCTGGAAGTAATCGACCTGCTCCTGCGTCATGCGGAAGCGGACCTTCTTGCCCTGCTTGTCAGTGATGAAGTACAGGTTGTTCAGCCGCCAGAACCGGTCCCGGAGCAGTTTCATGTGCTCGGGCTTCATGGTCAGGCATCCTTCGATAGTTCATCCATCAGCTGCGAGAGGTCGTCGGCGTCTTTCGACTGCTCCTTGTCGTCCAGGCCAAACGCGGTGCGTTCGAGCACCTGCAGGTTCTTCATGGCCGACGACAGCTGGAAAAGGGTCTTGGCGTTGCTGGGCAGGGCCACGGCGGCGAGCATCGAGCTACGGCGAAAGCCGCTCTCATCGTCGGCAGTCTCGCGCTCAATCTCGTCCTCGATGTCCTCGCGGCGCTTGATGGTGGTCAGCAGATCATCCATCAGCAGGTTCGCAAGGTTCGCGGCTTTGCGAATATCGCGGCGGTGGCTGCGAACAACCGTCGCGCCCTCTTCTGCCGCCTCCTCGATGATCTCGGCGTCCCGCTCAGGGTTCGCGCATTGGTCTTCGCGAACCTCGCCGCGAACCAGCTTGTTGCGAACCTCTTTGCGGACCTGCTCGGAAAGGTCCCGCTCCCAGCCCAGGGCCTTGGCCTTCTTCCGGATTGCAGTGTCACTGACGCCGTTACGGTCAGCGATGGTACGGATGGAAAGCGCCCCGGCCCGGAAGGCTCGCTCGATCGCCTCCCAGTCGGGTTGCTTGGTGGTCATGGGTAGATCCTGATGCTTGAAATGGTGGCGCGTTGCCGGTATTGGTAAGGATCAACCAAAAGAAGGAACTACCTGTGGCAAATGCAATTGATAAACTTACTGAACTCGGCGGTCATCGCTATAGCGCACTGCCAGATGAACAAAAGCGGGCATTAGCCGTTGCAGCCGCGCTTGAGGTTATCTGCGCTAAGGCTTCTGGCGCAGATGCCACAAAGCTAAGCGTCGAATTCGGAAGCCTTTCGGCATACGCAGACCAGATTCAAGACGCCTTGAAATTGAAGTGATCCATCAGTGCCGCACTCACCTGCGGCACACCTACCCCGCCTGCACTCTCATGCAAAACGTTCTGATCCTTCCGCCGGTGCTGGTATCGCGCTTGGCCGCCATCTCGACAGCCTTCTCGGCGGAAGCGCCCATATCCATTGCAGCGAAAGCGTATGGCGTGCCGCTGCCAATTGCATACGGGCGATCAAGCAAGACCGGAGACTTCCACAGCCCGGTGGCGTCATCGACGGCGACCATCATAAGGCTGCTGCCATCAAAGACGATCGCCGTGGCATCGATGTTTTCATCAGGCTTTGCGCCGAAGTACGCGTCGACCAAACGTTGGTAGTCCGGGACAGCACCGCAACAGAAGAACTTCACGCCGCCCTGCTCGAGGCACTTCTCGTAGTCGTCGTAGGTGATCACGTCACCGCGGGTGATCTGCGAGTCGTAGGCGATCACGCCATCTTTGTAGGCGATGGTGGTCATGGCAGGATCTCAGGCGAACGGGTCGGCGGGCTTGGCGATCGAGCGCACAAACCACATGAAGCCCTGCTGCAGGTTGGTCTTGGCCAAGGCCAGGGTGCGCTGGTCAACGCCTTCAATCTGTCCAATCTGCTTGAACAGCTCACCGGCGTCGGCCTCCAGGGCCTTGATTGAGTTCATGCCGTCGATCTCGCTCTGAGTGAGGTCGCGGTAACCGGTGATCTTCTTGTGCTGGTTGTCCATGGAGTTTCCTCAAGCTATTGCGCCACGAAATGGCACTCTTCGATTTCGTGGAGCGCCTACAGAGAGCTGGACGAACCAGTTCATCCGTGGACGGTGACACGGCACGCCATCGAATCGTCTCGATGAGACATATTGATGACTTCCCTCAGCAGAGCTAATACTTAATTGTCTGCCTGGGGAGGGTCGAAACATGCAACCAAGATTCGTTATCGTTCCGGCTGTGCCTATCGAGGGTGAATCCTTCAAAATTGGTAACCGGTTCTACGCCGCCACGACTTCCGGCGGCTTCGATATCTACGACAATCAAGAGAAGGAGCGCCTTAAGCGCGGCTTTGCCAACAAGTCGGAAGCCGCGTCTGAATGCGAAAAAATGAACGCCGCGTCACGCAATCCCGAGGAACTGTTCCCGTTGTTGCGGACTGACTGAGCCGCCCTACCCCGGCTGGAATACATGGCCGCGCCGGGCAACGGCATACAGAACGATCCCCAGCTTGAGGATCACGGCGTACAGGGTGGGCACGTGGCCGTTCATGGCCAGGACGAAGGAGCCAAACGCACCGATGGCCACCAAGTAGAACGCCACGGCCAGTAGCGGGTGGTCCATGGGGCGGATGCGGCGCAGGTAGTCGCAAGCAGCGATCACCACCAGCACGCTCAGGAAGGCATTGGCGCCGATCAGGACTGGAATCAGGGTAGAGCTCATCAGGTAGCCCCCTTGGCTCCGAACTGACTCACCACCGACTTCAGGACTGGGATGATGTTCATTGCCAGTAGGCCTATGAGAAAGGCCACGCCGTATTGGGTTTCTCCGCTGGTGCCAAGGTTGAAGTAGCTGATGGCGAGCGGGGTGCAGAAGATTGCAGATGCGAAGCCGGTGAAGAAGGCGGCTACAGCCTGGCCCCGGGTGAGGCCTCGCAGGAACGTCAGGGAAAGGATCGCTCCTGCGAAACCACCAATAATCACGCCGTACTTCACCAGCAGGACGCCGGCAGTCGTGCTTGCTGGTTCGGCCATGAATGGTTCCTAGAAGAAAAGGCCCGGCGAGGCCCTATTGAGGGACCGGGCAAGCGGCGAAGAGAAGAAAAAGATGGCTCCGTGCTATCGTCGCTATCCCTACAAACGCGGCACAGGAAGGAACCATGTCAAATTTCATCATCACCTTTGAGTTCAAGTCCGACGAAACCCGAAAGGCTCGATATGACTCATTCGTGAAGAAAATAAACGAGCTAACCGAGTACAGACACTGGGACGAGACCACATCCTTCTACTGTGTCCAACTGGACACGACAGCAGATGATCTGTGTTCTTCCCTGTACTACGGCAGCGAGTTCAATGCCAACAAAGACAAGATGGTGGTGATAGATGTAAGCAATAGGGTGAAAGCGGTGAAGGGGCCGCTTGAGTACCCTGGCCTGCTGGATAAATACCTAGGCTTCTGATTTTGCAAGGAGGCCTGTAGCCATCTGCGACTCAATCTCAGAAACTCGTACTTCATATCGAGCCAGCGTTTCCTGATTGAGCCGCAGCGCATCAGCAAGCTGCTTCTCACGAGTAACAGCTTCAGAGTGGAGCTTAGCCACCTCAGCCAGCTTGGCCTCTTGCGCGATAACCGATTCAACGGCTTGGCGGTACAAGCTTTTCATGCTGATCTCCGAAGACAACAAAGCCCAGACCTATGCCTGACCCCTAGAATTATTTGCGTGTCTTCCCACGCCGCCCGCCGAAGACCATTGCAGCGCTGGCACCCCAATGCACCAGTTTCGCCGATCAAGTCTCGCGCCACCCATCAGCACAGTCAGGGAATGGATGCGCGGGCTGCCGGTGTTTTTCCGTACACCACACTACCGGCTAGCAGTGTCCAGGCGTTCCCGTTAGGGCTGCCCTGGCTGCAGTTGCGTCAGAAAGCTGGAGCTATGTCCACGTAGTAGGCCTTGCCAACTTCGAGCTTTTCGGCAACCTCGGTAACGATCCCGGCGCGGAAGTGGCCATATGGCGTGTACTTCCCATAGATCGAATCCTCAGTAGCGGGGTCGCTGGAGTAGACGGCGCCGAACTGGACAGTGCAGAGCTGGCCCTGACTGTGCTCGTTCGGGGTCACTTCGTGGCAGATCATTTTGCAGCGCATGCGATTGAGCATGATTGGCTCTCCAGGTGAAGCAGGTTGGCCTATCAGTCTTTTGCCTGCCGGAAACGAAAATCCCGGCGCTCGGCCGGGACTCTTAAGGCCCTCTTCGGGCAATAAAAAACCCGGCGCTATGGCCGGGTTCTGTATGTCACTCCTCAACACGCGCAGGAATGACAGGATGCAAGAATTCTGTTGCACCGTTGCAGAGTTGTCAAGCTGCATCTGCCATCAAAACGCCTTCCTCCTGAAGTATCTTGGCAGACCCTGCCAGCGCCTCGGCCACCATCTCGTCGAGCACCTTCTCGATGCCCTTCTTCCAGCGCCAATACGTGGTCCGATTCAGGCCCTGGCCATCCCAGGTGTTGATGTCGTAGAACTCGGCAGGCAGCACGATCATGTCGGTGGAGCGCTTCACGTACTGCTCGCGGCGCGCCTGGCCGGCATCCTCTGGCATCTCGCCGCCGTCCAGGTGCTTGACCACGCCAGCATGCAGCGAGTCGAACTCAGCACGCTCACGGGCCGCCCGGCTGGCCACCTCATGCCCCGACTGCGCCTGCACGCCCTTCACTGGCGGGATAGCCCAGGCGGTTACCGCCTTGTACCGGAACAGGTTCGGCGCTTGGGTGGCGATTAGCGGCACCAGCTTCCCGATGGCCTCGACCTTCTTGGCCTTGTGGGTGGAGAACCTGGCCGTCAATGCATTCCAGTGCCGCGGGATCAGCTTGCTGTGCAGGCGGGCGTGCACCCAGCAGTCCACCAGCATCGCCGCATCCTTCCCGGTGATCTCCCCCTTCAGCTTCGAAGCCTGAACCTTCGGCTCGAAGTCGCCACCACCAACGCCGCTCATGGTCTCTGCCGCTAGGGCGCGCACTACCGCGGCCAACACGCTTTGATATTTCACTGTCCCTGCTCCTTCTTGCGGCGATACGAGATAACCATGCCACGCACTACGCAGTAGCCGGCGATGATGAAGATGCCCAGAGCCAGCAGCTGGGCGCTGTCGATTGGTGTCCAGTTCATGCTGCCTTCTCCTTCAGCTGCTTGATCTTGTCGCGGTACTCGGCCTTCAGGGCCTTGAGCTCGTCGATGGTGTAGCGCTGGGCCTTATGAGGGCCTTCCAGCCAGGCAACCTGCTCGGCGCCGATGCGCTGCACCAGGTTGATCCGGTAGTTAACGATGTCGCCCGACTTGTGCTGGTTGCAGGGCACGCACTGCTTGTGGCAGTTGAGCGGTTCGAACCGAAGCTCCGGGTTTCCACCAACGGTGCGGTAGTGCCCGGCGTCGTACTTGCCCTGGTGGTGCCGGCCGCAGCTGATGCATGGCTGGGCTTCATCGCGTAGGCGCACCCACTGGTTGAATACGGCCTGGGCCTCGCGCACGTAGTCGGCCCGGCTCTTGAGCTTCTGCTTGCGAACCTGGATCTCTCGGCGCTCGCGCTGGGCGATTGCTTTCCGTGCAACCGCCTGATTCTCTGGCTTCTTGGCCAGAGCCAGGGCGCACTGCACGCCGCAGGCCTTCTGCGTCGACAGTGCCGGCCGGAACTTCTCCCCGCAGGCCTTGCAGGTCTTCTGCTTCACTTCCTTGATGGCTACGCGCATGGCTCGGCCTCCTTGGATTTCTGCTGCTCGGGTTCAAAGTCGCCGCGCAGGGGCATAAGGAACTGCTCTCTGCATGGCCCTTCGGAGGTCGTCACGCCGCGCTTGTCGGTGTACTGGCCATCGGTCAGCCGAACGAGCCAGATACGGTTCTCCTCGACGTTGTCTACCCAGCCTCCAGCCTCAAGGAAAATCACCCGGTCATTCCCAAGGTATTCAATCAGCTCCACCGTTCTGCCCAGCGTCTCGTATGCCGTGAGGGTGCCGACGATCAGGGCAAGATCACCAGCCTTGAATTGATGCCTCATGCCGCGGCCTCCCACTGCTCAGGCATTTGCCCCTTCGGCTCGCTCCAGCGAACACCGCGCTCGGAGCCAAACGCGTACATGCATTCGATCACATCGCCAAGTTCGGCCACGGTCATCCGACGGGTGCTGATACCCAGCATGACGACGCCTCCGTTGATGCCAGAGGCCATGCGCACCTCCTGGCGGGCAGCAGCAGTCATCAGCGCCTTCCAATCCTCGCTGTCGAGCTTCTGCATGACACCGTTCACCGGCCATTCGACCTGGTGCGAGATGTCGGCCAACATTGCCCAGAGCTTGGCGTTCTGCTCCAGGGTTCGGCGGGACTTGACCGGGCGGACGATGATCTCGACGGCGCCTGCCATAGAAAGCTCAGTGGCAAAGAGGTAGGCCAATCGGCACACATCACGCACACGAGCCGGGCCGGAGGACCAGAAGTGGCGAGGCTTGGTCACCGCCTCGGAGAGCTTGGCCTGGCTGTTGACGCTGATCTTCTCGGTCATGGCATCACCTCAAAGTCAGCCAGGATCCGTGCATAGGTCTTCCAGTGGCTGCGCGCCGTCCAGTCGCATCCGGCAGGCTCAAGGTAAGCTGCGGGCTTGTGGCCAATTTCCTCGCCACTTGGATATCGGACACGGTAAATCCCGCCATCGCGCTTGCGTCGAAGCTTTCTGCCCTTCAGATGCTCCAGTTCATCTGGCCATTCCTGCATGCCGCTGAATTTCTCGAACGAAGAAATCACGCTCACGCCCCCTCCCCGGCCGGCTGCCCGGCGCGCTCGATGTTCAACTTGGCCAGCAGGTGGGCACGGCATGCGGCAGCACCACTGGGAATTTGCTGGACTTCGAGCAACCGGGCCTGGCGTTGGCGTGCGTACTCATCTGCCAGATCGATCAGGCTCTTCTGGCTGTCGTGGCCGATGCCGGTGGCGATCTTGCCGTCCAGGGGCTGGCCTTCCTTTGCCCGGCGCAGCACGATCTCGTAGGCCCGGTCGAAGCGCGCCTGCAGGCCCTTATCGTTCTGCTGTGCGGCGCGCAGGTCGAACAGGCCGGTGGCCACGGCGGCGATCTTCACGCCCTCGTGGCTGTAGACGCCCAGCAGGGCCTCGACCCAGGCAGCGGCCGGCGCTGGCATGCCGAAGTCCTCGGGCGTCGGCTGGCACATGGCGATGAACTCACCAACGCTCGGGGCGAAAGGCTTCTTGAGCTTGCGGCACTTCTCGATGCCGAACTCAATCTGCTCGATGGTGCGGATGCCCTCGGCGGCGAACTCCTTGATCCACTCCTCCTTGGCAGCCGCCAGAGCCTCGGTGGATGGCCAGGCTTGGCGCCAGGCAGGGAAGATGCCGCGCAGACGGCGGAAAAGGCCATTGACCACCTCGGCCGTCTCCAGCGAGACAACAACCGGGCCGCCGTGCAGCTCTGGCGGTAGGTTCTGCATCGCCGCCATCAGTTGGTTTGCTGATTTCATGTGCGCACCATCAGCCCTTCGGCCCAGGATGAGTCGTTGAAGTCGGGTTCGTTGTTCTGGCGGCGCTGGCCATGCTGGACACCCGGCAGCACCTTCTCCGGGAACAGGCCGGTCCAGCCGTTGATGATGGACTGGTTGATCACGGCGTCGGGCGCGTGATGGCCCGACAGGGTCTTGGCCTGCTTCGCGCAGGTAGTGGCGGTCAGCGGCTTGCGGATCTCTTTGCGGTGCTGGCACCAGTCGGCCCAAGTCTGCTCGCTGACGTTGGCCGGCTTGGCAGTCAGCGGGTCGAACTTCTCAGCCTTCTTCGGAGCCGCAGGAGCGTCAGCGACTGGCCCCTTCGGTTCTTTGATGGTTCCTTGATGGTTTATTGATGGATTGGGTGCAGCTCCTGCACCCCGTTCTGTCGTGGTTTGCACCCCGTTCTGTCGTGAGCTGCACCCCGTTGTGTCGTCATTTGCACCCCGCTCAGAACCGGGTGCAGCTGGTGCACCCCGTTCCACACACAGGTCGTAGACGGTCGGACGACGGTCATGACGGTCGATATAGGCGCCGGCAATTGCCTGATTCCCAAGGCGAATTACTCCGATCTCGAGCAGGTGGTCGAGCTTGTACTTGACCGTGCGGATGGACAGCCCAGTGTCTTCACTGATGCTGGATGACGAGGGAAAAGCCCCGCGGCCGTTCTTGTCGGCATAGTTGGCCAGGACCAGCAGCACGTAGCGCGCAGTGGCATCTACGATGTCGCGCTGCTCCAGGGCCCAGGACATCGATTGAACGCTCACGCCGCACCTCGCACAGCCTTGTCGTGGGTGTGTCGGCCGTCCCAGTTCTTCTTCATGGGCAGCTCGCCGGCCAGATACAGGTCGTAGAGGCGCACGGCGCCCTTGCGCAGCAGGATCGGGGTGTAGCTGATGAAGGCCTCTTTGCCGTGCGGGGTGATGGTCTGTTGATGCTCGGTCATGTACTTGTCGCGGGCGTAGGCGGCGACGCGGTATCGGGTACCGGATTTGCTCTCGTTGTAGAGCCAGTTGCGGCCTTCAAGGAAGTGACCCACCTGCATCACGTTGCCCCCATTCAGGCCCTTGCAGAACTGGACGTGGCTCATGCCCTCCTTGAACAGGTTCTCCAGATGGTCGATCTTCTTGGCCTGGGCCTCGACCTGGACTGTGAGCAGCACGCGGGCCTTCTCCGACTCCAGGGCCATCTGGAGGATTTCCAGCTTGCTGAGATCGGCAGGCGCGGCAGGCTCGGCCCTGGCTTCGAGTTCGCGCCAGCGCTTGATGACGGCCATGCGCATAGCGGCGCTGTAGCCGGTGAGCAGGCAGTCGGTGTGCTCGCGGTCCAGGCAGTACTCGCGCCGAGCCCGGTTTTGCGAGTCGAAATAGATCTGTCCAAACTTGGACGCATCTTCTTTCAGGTCGCCGAGCATCTTCTCGATGTCGCGCTTGACGTGCTGATGCTGCTTTCCAGTCAGTTCAGCGATTTCGCGCGACGACATCGTGCGCGCCACGAAATCGTGGTTCGCATTTTGTGGCGCGGGCCGGCTCAGGGCCTGTACACTTTGGGTCTGCATAGGTAAGATTCCTCAACAGAGTTTTTCGTTATGCAGAGAGCCGGGCCGCAATCCCGGCTTTTTTGTCTCTGCGATTTGGTGTCCCTTATGAGGGACTGGCGCCCGGGTCCCTAATTAGGGATCGGACGGTTACCTTGGGGCCGCGAACGGCACCACGTTGTTGCTCTTGGGCTTGCCCCTCATCGAGAGGAAGCGGGTGGCCATGCCGACGATCTGCGATGCAAGTTCGTCGGGGGTAAGGCCGGCCTCCTCCGCCCAGGCTTCCAGCTCCTGGAAGTCGGATCGGCGGAACTGCTCGACCTTCACGTCGTGCTGTACTGCTTCGTTTGCAGGCGACATTCGTGCTCCCCTGGACCTATTCAGGCCATGGCCTTCTTCTCGTTGATCAGCGGCAAGTGGCCGTGCTCTTTCTTGAACGCCAGCGCGGCCAGGATGATTTCCCGGGCCAGCACGCTGTGCTGCGCCTTGAGCTCCAGGGCGTACCCCTTCAGCTCGTTGAAGTCCTCGTCATCCAAGCGGACCTTGACCTGATGGTCGTGGCGGTGAGCTTTGTCGTCATAGGCCATCAGGTGTACCCCTGGTTTCTACGTGGTCGATCGGTTTGGATGACAGGGACTTGGTTGCCCGCTTTTAGGCCCCATCGAGGGCCTTTTTATGTCCTACCAGGCCCAGTACAGGCGCCCTATGTCGCATTTGTCTCAATTGCTCCTGGATGGCTAGCGATCGACTCATCTCCAGGTATTCGTCGGTCGATCTCTCCAGGCTCCAGCCGAGGTCGGCAGCCAGCTGTCGAACCTCAGCCTTCACCTCGATTGGCAGCAATTCGAAGGTGGTTTCAGGCATAGGCCCTCCATAGGGGCTTCAGGCCGATTTATCCTGCTCGCCGGCACCGTTCATTTCTCGAAGTAGGTCAGCGGCGCCCAAGCGGCGTCCGAGGTTGGCCAATTCGTGCACGTAGGTGGCCAGCTGCATGCCGGCCATACGGGCCTCCATGCGCAGCTTGCGAACCTCTTCAGGCTTCCAGCGCGACTTGATCACTTCGCTGCGTTTGTTGGCGGGGTCCAGGTGCATTCAGGGATTTCCTTGTGATTGAAAAATGGTTAGGCGGCGGACTTTTGGGACGGGAACGGCCGCTGCTCTTGCGCGGTAACCGTGCCGTCTTCATCAACAGTCACGTAAACATCGCGGCCGACGCGGATGGCCTTGCTCAGACCTCCTTGCGTGCAGCCGAGCATCTGAGCGGCGCGGGTATGGCCGTGCTCTTTTGCGAATTCGGAAAGCGGGATTCGGCGCATTGCGACGTCCTCAACAATGGATCTACGGGACCAGTATGACCGCCGGTATTGTTGCTCGTCAATACCGCCGCTATTGGTGCCGTGAATACCGGTGGTCATATCATTTGCAGATGACGAAAAACTCCCGAAAAGTTCCCCTTTCCGACTGGCAAGTGGAGGACGCCCAGCGCCTGAAGGCGCTCTACAACCAGAAGCGTGCCGAGCTCGGCTTGACGCAAGATCGCATTGCGGCAGAGCTCGGGGAGGGTGTGACGCAGGGTGCCGTAAGCCATTTCATGAATGGTCGTACGGCGCTTAGCCTTCGCGCCGCGGCGGTCTTTGCCAGGGCTCTGCAAGTCCCTATATCTGAGTTCAGCCCAAAGCTGTCCGAGCAGCTCGCATCAATGCAGACCGTACCCCTGGTTGGCGCGGCGCTTGACGCGTATGAGTCATACCAGAGCTCCAGGCATTCAGACGCCCAATCCCCTCTCCCTGAAGGGGCGGATGAAGATGAGCTGGATGGTAGGTATGCCTACGTACCGCAATACGACGCCAAGGCGGCAGCCGGCCTTGGGAGCGAGAACCCGCACGTTGAAATTCGCTCCACCCTCGCCTTCAAACGTGACTGGCTGAAGGTCAAAGGAGCAAAGGCTGACCAGCTCATCGTGATCTACGCCGAAGGCCAGAGCATGTGGCCAACAATCAACGACCGGGACGTACTGCTGATCGATCGATCTCGGATCGACCCTGTTGATCGCAAAGTATTCGTGCTAGCCGGCGCTGAAGGAACGATCGTCAAGCGTCTGGTGCAAGCACCACTAGGGCGCTGGATCTTGCGCAGCGACAACGACGACAAGGACCAGCATCCGGATCGTTATTTCCTGCGAAGCGACGATAATGAACACCGGATCATCGGACAGGTGATCTGGCGCGGCGGGGACCTTTGAGCCCCCTTGTAAAATGGAGATGTAGATGCCGGAAAAGCCACTGAGTAAAGATGACGCTGCGGAAGCGGAACTGCTCGAGACGCGCGCCAAAAAACTGAAGGTCCCTCGCGAGGCCTTTCAAGATTTTATGGAGCGTATGCGCCCTGGTCGCGGCTGCTCATTCTGCGAAGATGGCATATACCATGCCGCTCCCGCGCCGAGCGGTGGGGCCACGGGGATTGTGGCGACCCCTGTGCCTTACCTAAAGGGCCTGGGTGTATGGTTTTACTCCGCCACATGCGATACTTGTGGTGACACTCGGTTCTTTCATGCGAACCACGTCAGGTCTGCTATGGGTGATGATCATTGATGGCTGCGGCAATTGCGTTTGATTTCTATGACCTGGTTGAAGACCAGAGCGGCGAGCCGCCTATCGTCTATTCTGACTTTTTCCAAGCAGCTACCAATCTCAATGCCATGGTTGATATTTGCGTAAACGGCGCAATCTATACTGAACCAATGGTAATCCCGCGTTACGCGGTAATGGGGGCGAAAATGAAGCACGCACTCACCCTCGACATCAGGGACTTCCCGGTGATGCTCGGCTCTTCTGCATTCTGTGGAGCCCTTGCCGGTGTGGCTTGGAGCCTATTCGCATCTGGCCCTGCGCCGTCTCTGCTAGTCTTCGGGAGCTCAGTAGCAGGCCTTGGCGTCGGCCGCATTATCTCAATGCTGAAGAAGGTGTCCGATGACGATCGCTGAAGTAGCTGACGGGTATTTTGCCAATCTCCAGCCAATAACCGTTCTCGCCTTCTTCGTCGTCAGTGCTTTCGCCTTTTTTTGGCGAAAGGGTGACGAAGCCGTTGCGATCGATTCGATCTCAAAAGGCGCGACGGCCTGCGCGTTTCCCAGCGGTGTAGCTTTCGTAATTTGCGCAGCCTACCCTGGGTTCGTCCCAAAGATGGCGGATTCAAGCCTGGCTTTCTCAGTAGGAGGAACAGCGCTGATGATGATTCCGTTCTTGGACTTCAAGAAGATCTTTCAGGCTTACAAGCAGAGCGCATAGCTTAGCTGTCGGAATCGAGACCCGCTTCGGCGGGTTTTTTAATGCCTGTGCGCTGGCCGGCGTCTGACTTTTGTTCTCCCAATCCTGCCACCGAGCGGGATTTTTTGTGGGCGCAAGGAAAATATGACCGGAGGTATTGACCACATGAAATACCGGCGGTATTGTTCGTCTATGCAGTCACTCACCAGGGACTGCGGAGGCCCTCAAGCCTCACCGCTCTTTAACAACCAGCGCAACAACCAACAGACCGCATTGCCTCTACCGGCGACCGGCGATCAGACAGCCCCGAAAGGCTGCCCACGACAGGGACAACCCTGTACGGCTGACGAAGGTGAAACGCCTGAACTGAGAGAAAGACCCGGGCATGCAATGCGCCCCGCCACCCCGGCGGTAATGGGAGAAACACCAGATTCGATAGGTGGCCACTGCCTGCCCAGTGAGCGAGCAATAGGAGATTTAGTCATGAAGTAACCGGACGATTCACCCGTGAGGCGCAGCAAGCCTGAAGGCCGCGCCCGTACCCATGACAGGCAGCGGAAAGTAGGGCCGTCGATGTCACCGCGCATTGGCCAAATGGTAGGCCCACCCGAAACGACGATCACCGCTGACGCAACACCCCGGCCTGTCGCCAGTAGCGAGGCCGGGATTTCACCAGGTGCCATTCCATGAGTGGCATCTGGGAAGTCAACTGGAGGAACACAGCATGAACAAAGTCCTTCGCATCACACTGCGCGGCGAGCTGCAGGCGTTCACCGACAGCGACCTGAACGCCTGCATTCGCGAAGCGAACCGGCTCAACACCGAGCGCGGCTACCGCAACGGCGTGTGTGTGGTCGAGATGGAAGACGGGCAGCGCATGACGGCCGCCGACTGCAAGAAGGCCGCATGAGCCTGCGCGACCAGGGCTTCAAGTTCTGCATCAGCCCGGACAAGAAGCAGGGCCATTGGCTGCACCCAACGGTGGTCAAGGTCATGCATCCCGACTGGACGGACGTCACCGATTGGCCGACCGAGCAGCTCGTCGCCTACTTGATGCCAGCACCACAGCAGCGTGAATTGTTCGCTGCCTAACCACCCTTCCCTTCACATCGACCGCATTGGCAGGCGCCAGGCCACCTTTCACGGTGGGTTTGGTCACCCGCGCCTGGCTCCTGGCCAATGCGGTCCAGAGGATCACCAAATGAGCGGAATGAACGTTTCCGGCCAGGTCATGGTTCAGGAGCCTTCAGGCAGCGGCTTTTCGGCCCATGTCTACCCAACACGCCTTGATGCGGCCATTCAGTTGCTGCGCGTGATGATTCGCCGCGCAGCTGACGCGGAGCAGGCCATGGCCCAAATCGAAAATGCCGTAGCTGAGCTGATCAGCGAGGAGCGACATGATTTGGATATGGAAATGGCAACCGAGCGCCGGCGCCGTGGAGAAGAGCCGTGAGCGGCTGGCAGCCGATTGCCTCGGCGCCGCGCGATGGCACTGAAGTGCTGCTTGCATCGATTGGCCAGAAGTTCGAGGGCGTGCCGATCCCGGATCGGGTAACGCTGGGGCATTACACCGTAGGCGACGAGCTCCTGAAGCACGTAGGCGACTGCGGCGGTGTGTGCCGCTGCCCTGAGTACGAAGACATCGAGCCCTTCTGGATGTCCTGGGACGGCGGATTTACCGACGAGAATCCGCCCACCCACTGGTTGCCACTTCCGGCTCCACCCACCGAGTAACCCACCACCTGGAGGCGACCATGAGTCGCGAGCATGAACTGTACGCGGACAGCGCCCAGGCCCGCGAGGTCGACCGCCAGTACCAGCTTTTCGGCGATGCCAGCTGGGCGGATCACCTCACCTCGAAGCAGGCCCGGGCGAACAACCAGGCCTGGAACGCATTGATCAGCGAACGCGACGAGCGCCAGCGGATTGAAAGCCGCCGGGTGATCGCCTCAGCACTCGACAAGATGGAAGCCATGTGCGGCACAGGCGCCGCCCGGAGGTCTGCATGAACAGAGGAACACGCGACGAGGTTGTCGCCATCATCAACTCGCGTTTCGACGCCATCGAAGCCTCGTTCAGCGAGGGGCTGCGCGGCGAGCTGTCGATGGCCATCGACCTTGCGGGACTGACCGGCGCGATCGATCTTCCAAAGCAGCGCGGGTACATGGAGCGTCTGAATCTGGCGATAGCACGCAACAACGAAGCATGGTTGCAAGCGAACGGGAGGGTGGCATGACAACGCCTATCGTAATGTCGCTCATCGACGAACAGGTCGCTGAGGCCGCGCAAGCCTTGCCAGATGACCGCATTCTCATGGTGTTCAAGGGTCTTACCTTGGAAGACGCCATGAACCAAGCGCGCATGGCCCACATCGAGAACCCGGCTGCATGGTCGGGCCGGGCTTACCTTTGCGGCATGTGCACCCTGGCCTACGAGGTCCGCACGTGAGCCGCCAGCAGGCCAGGCACTTGGCGTTCTGGCGCGGCAGCTTCATCACCCTATCCCTATCACCGCCTGGATGCTCGCAAGCGCCCTAGCTGGCGGCATCACCCAGTAACTACCCATTTCAGCGCCGGCCGCACGCATGGCGCGGGAGACTCGCATGTCAGAAATTCGCGTAGAGCTCGACCAGCAGGTTGTCGGCCTGACGCCGGCAATTCTGGCCAAGGCCTTCTGGGCCATGGAAGACACCCAGCAGGCAAAGTTCTTCGATGAACTGGCCAAGGTGATTGAGGCCGATCACATTACCAACGCCAGCTCCTACGGTTACGGCGAGCTGCAGTGGTGCTACCTGAAGGACGTCCTGCGCCGTCCCGGCATGGAGCGCGCCAACAAAATGCACATGGCCCTGTCAGCGTTCGCCTTCGACTTCTGGCCGCGCAAGCCTCACGGCGCACGGGAGGGATTGTGATGAGCAAACACACACCTGGCCCTTGGATCGCTCGTCAGGTTGGCGGCGTAGGTTTTCCTGGGCAGAAGGGCTGGGCAATCGACTTCAACGAAGATCAGGAGCAGGTAGTCGACTTCGTCTACGAAGAGCCCGACGCGAAGCTGATCGCTCAGGCGCCAAACCTCCTGGCCGACCTGATCACTGCCGCTGGCACGCTTCGCCACTACGAAGCGCTGCACCGCGCCAAGAACACCGAAGACAGCCTGAAGAAGGCCGAGGTGAATGCCGCACTGGCAGCCAGATTCGAGCAAACCATCGCCAAAGCCGCATCCTGAGGCGCCCATGAACACAACACCCCGCCTGGCCGCCCAGCTTGACTGGATGACGGTCGGATCGTTCTCGCCTGAGCGGTACCAGGGCGAAGATCGCAAAGAGTACGAAGAAGAGGCCGCTCGCATTGAGCGGCAGTGGGACAACCAACCGAGCTGAGGTGCCACATGGCAACCGTAACCCTGATCCTCGGCAAGTCCGGGGCTGGCAAGAGCGCATCACTGCGCAATTTCAAGCCTGATGACGTGGCCCTGGTCCAGGTCATCAAGAAGCCGCTTCCCTTCCCAGGCTCCAAGGCCTGGAAGTCCTATGTCACCGACAACTGGGTCAAGGTTATCGGAGCCTGCCGCCAGACCAAGCGCAAGGTGATCGTGATCGACGACTTCCAGTACATCCTGGCCAACGAGTTCATGCGCCGGAGCGAGGAGAAAGGGTTCGATAAGTTCACCGAGATCGGCCGGCACACCTGGAACATCTTCGAGGCACTGCTCGGCCTGCCCGACGACGTTCGTGTCTACATCCTCAGCCACACGGAGGAGACGGACGCCGGCCAGATCAAGATGAAGACCATCGGCAAGATGCTGGACGAGAAAATCACGCTGGAGGGCATGGTCACAATCGTCCTGCGCTCTGTGGTAAGCGACGGCCAGCACCTGTTCAGCACCCGAAACAACGGGTCGGACACCACCAAGGCCCCAATGGGCATGTTCAATGAGGCGATGATCGATAACGACCTCGCCTTGGTCGATGCCGCGATCTGCGAGTACTACGACCTCACCAACACCACTCAGGCCGCATAGGAGCCTTCTGAATGTTCAACCTGGACGCAAATGCCGCGCGCTCCGCGGACAACAAGTCAGCCTTCATCGACGAAGCGGGCAAGTTCATTGGCGAGTTCTTGCGCGCCGAGTATATGGAGAAGCAAGAAACCGGGTCGACCGGTATCGGCTTCACCTTCAAGAGCCGCGACGGTGCTGAGGCCACTTTCTACCTCAATCTGACCTACCAGCACGGCACCCGCAACGAGGGCGGCTACGCGATGATGAACGCCATCATGGCCTGCCTTCAGCTGCGCACCGTCGGGTCGCCGCAGCCAACCCAGTTCGAGAAATGGAACAACGACACCAAGCAGCGCGAACAGGTAACCGCGCCCGGCTTCCCTGAGTTGCTGAAAAAGCCTATCGGCCTGCTCATCCAGATGGAGATCGAGAAGAGCAGCCAGACTGGAATGCCGCGACCGATCATTTACGCACCATTCAGCGCTGAATCGGAGAAAACAGCATCCGAGATCCTGGACCCGCGCTGCACAACCCCGGCGAAGCTGGAAAAGATGGTGCAGCAGTTGATGAAGAAGCCAGTGCATGACCGTCGTCCGAAGTCCGCCCAGGTGGCCGGCGGATACGCCCAGCCCGACAACTACGACTACGGCGCACCGCCTGATTTCTCAGACGAAATCCCGTTCTGATTGTTCATGAGCAGCAGTCAAGCCCGCTGCTGCCATCCACTCTATCTTCCATGATGGACATTATATGACCGCCTACATTTTCGACTCTGAGACCACCGGCCTGAACAGCCCGGAACTGGTTGAGGCCGCCTGGCTGCAACTCGGTGCTGGACTGGCCGTAACCGGCGAATTCTTGCAGCGCTACAAGCCGTCCAAGCCCATCGAACTGGGCGCCTTGGCAACCAGCCACATCCTGGACGAAGAGCTGGCTGACTGCCCGCCTCACGACTCTTTCAAACTGCCTGAAGACGCCACCTACCTGATCGGTCACAACGTCGATTACGACTGGGGTGTCATCGGCAAGCCAGAGATCAAGCGCATCTGCACCGCAGCGCTGAGCCGCGCGCTGTGGCCTGATGCTGACACCCACACACAGTCAGCCATGATCTACCTGCATTACCGTTCGGAGGCTCCAGAGCTTCTGCGCAACGCTCACGCTGCTCTTGACGACGTCAAGAACTGCCGTCGCCTCCTGGCAGCCATCTTCACGACCCTCAAGGCGCAGCTGGGGCGGCCGGTGGCAAGCTGGGAAGAGCTTTGGGAAATCTCCGAGGAAGCACGAATCCCAAAGGTTATCCGCTTCGGCAAGCACGCCGGCTCGAAGATCGAGGACATCCCTCGCGACTACAAGCGCTGGCTGCTCGGCCAGGCCGACATCGATCCGTACCTGCGGAAAGCACTGGAAAAGTAAGCCATGCCACTCGCCACCATCCTCGACCTGCTCCAGCGCCGAAAGGAACTGGAGCAGAACCTGCAGTTGCTGTTCAACCGTAGCTGCCAGTGGAGTCGCGCCGAACGTGTGCGCGGCGCTGCCACCATCGAGAACCTGACTCAGCAGCTGTTCGAGATCACCGAGCAGATCGACTCGGCGCGCGCGGCATGAGGCGGATCAACAACCTGGTCCGCCGGCGCCGGCGGCAAGAACAGTTCCACCTGCCGCCCAGCGGCCTCACGGAGCACCGAAATGCAGAAAGCACCTTCTGGAGTGGTAACCCTGCCGGCCTGGATGAATCGGCCGGTCAAGAAGCTGTACAACACCCGCAGCGGCGGCCAGTACCGGCCTGACGACGTGGCCCTGGCCTTTGCGCTGAGCCTGCGCGAGCACGACAGCGCGGACCATCTGCGCAGACTGGCCCGGCGCCTGGTCGACAAGGTCTGCCTGGAGCACCAGCCGAACATGAAGCGCCTAGCCCGCGAGCCGGACGACGCCAAGGTGTTCGACGCTGCGCTCAAGATCATCAACCGGGTATGCGACCTGCTCGACATTGGGCCGGGAGCCAGCTTTGTGCGCAATGGAGGCGATGATGGCCCTGACGTCGAAGCAGCGTGACGACAAGCGCAAGGAGAAAGAAGCCAAGGCTGGCATTGAAGAGCTGCGCATGAAGACGCGCGCCGGAACCCGCCAGGCTCTGTCCGAAATCATGCAATGGGCCCAGGTTGAGGAAAACGGCGAGGCCATGACCCTGCTGATCCATCGCATCCATGAATTAGGGCCTGAAGCGGCTCGCCACTTCCTCAGTGCGCCGCGCCACGAAATCAAACTTTCCAGTTCTGTGGTGCGCAAGCTCGATCAGTTTAGGCTGAGCCGTGAGCTGCGGGCTCCAGGCCTGGAGCTTGGCGACGACCCGGACGATACGGGCCTGATACTGCTGGCAGAGCTAGGCTGAAGAGCGGGCGCGTCGACTTCAAAGACCTGACGAGCCAGCTTTTGGGCCAGTCAGTCCTTGAACAAAACTCGTCCTTTCGCATAGGTACCGATAGATAAAAGATTCTCGGTGCTAAGCGTCGACGCTCCTTTTAGGATCAATCTACCCTCGCCCATGCTGGCCTGAGCTGCAAGTTGACATAACTCGCTGACTGCTCGACCAGTGATGGACATTTCAATCGCAACACCTGACGCGATCAGATCGGTTAACTCTTTCAACGGCCTTGCTTCAAAACCCATCTGTATCTCCTTATTCCGGCCCCATGCCGACTACCTCTTATACCGCAGAGGTAATTGAAAAACCGCGCAGATCGTCATTCCGAACCACATCAAAACCTCATACAACATGCCGCATCCGGCCACGGAGGGCGGCGCATGCATGGAGAAAGCCATGACCCAGTTCTACCTGCAGGACAGTCGCAGCCATGTCGGTGACGGCATGATGTTCTGGGCCAAGCAAGGCCGCGGCTACGTGACCAACCTGGACCAGGCCGAGCTGTTCACCTTCGAGGACGCATGCCGCCAACGTGACACCGATATCCCCTGGCCGAAGGATTACATCGACGCCAGGGCGCACTACGGCGTCGACTGCCAGCTGATGGATGACGACAGGCGCATTGCGGGGCTCCAGGCCGGGGCCCGCGTCTATGTGCACGTGCCAGGCGACTGGAATGGGAACGACGTATATTGGATAAGCGAGCAACGCGGAAAGGTGACCGAGAATCTGCAGCAGGCCATCTGCATGGATCTGGAAAACGCCCAGTTCACTTATGCCAACCACGCCGGCCAAGGCACGCGAGTATTCTGGCCGGCAGCCTACATCGAGGAGATCCGCCGACGCCTGGTGCATCGCCAGAACGTCGACCATAAGCTGGCCCTGCGCGTGGCCGGGGTAAAGATGCCCAGGCAGCCCAAGGTCGCCAAGCGCCGCCAGCCGATGCTCAATTGCTGCGGCTGCGGTCGCTTCATCAGCTGGGACGGCCGATTCCTCAACGACTGCCAGAACTGCGGCGCGAACAACTGCCCGTGACCCTCCGGCGCTACCCGCCCGCCTCAGTCGACTGAGCGGGCGTCAACACAAGTTGCAACGCATTCGACGATCGCCGTGAAGCTACCGGTGAAGCTGTGCCGCAGCTCTCGCGGCATGTCGTAGGAAAAGTGGATCAGCCAGGAACCGTCGCCCAATAGCACAGCCTCCCGACGATACTTAGCAACCTGATCCTCATCAATTCCGAGAACTGCTGCGACTTCCTGGTTTGTTGGCTCGCGGTCCATCGGGGATTCAACTCGCTGGTCTGGAATCACAAGCAATAGACCAAACGACATCAAATTGCCACTAATAAACGCCACCCCGGCGAGGGCGGCGCCTGCACGCAAGGACCACAACATGACCCAGCAGCACCGCATCCTGGTGGGCGACTGCATCGAGATGATGCGGACGCTGCCGGATCAGTCAGTGCATACCTGCATCACCAGCCCGCCCTATTTCGGGCTGCGGGATTACGGGGTCGACGGCCAGATCGGGCTGGAGGCCTCTCCCCGCGAATTCATCGACAATCTAGTCGCCGTGTTCCGGGAGGTCCGGCGGGTGCTGCGCGATGACGGCACGCTGTGGGTGAATCTGGGCGACAGCTACGCCAGTGGCGGTCGCGGAGGCGGCGGTCGGTACATGGCCGAGCGCGGCGACGGGGCATGGCAAGGCAGAGGCGAGGCAACAGGCTGGCGATCAGCCCCCACCGGCTGGAAGCACAAGGACCTGCTGGGGCTGCCTTGGCGCCTGGCAATCGCACTGCAAGACGACGGCTGGTACCTGCGCCAGGACATCATCTGGCACAAGCCAAACCCGATGCCCGAATCGATCAAGGACCGGTGCACCAAAGCGCATGAATACCTATTCCTGCTGAGCAAAAGCCCGCGCTACTACTTCGACCAGGGCGCCATTCGAGAGCCGGCCCGCGCCCAGTCTGCACCGGATGGAGCCAGCAGGCGCAACAGCTTCGCCAGGGAAACGAAGTACACCGAAGGCGAACACGGTCAGACCGCCCAGCACCGCGCCGGACGCGATGACATCGACTACGACGAGACGCGGAACAAGCGCAGCGTCTGGACGGTGGCCACCGCCAGTTTCAAGGGTGCCCACTTCGCCACCTTCCCGCCCGACCTGATCCGGCCTTGCGTGCTAGCTGGCGCGCCGCGCGGCGGGCTGGTGCTCGACCCGTTCGGCGGCGCCGGCACAACCGCGCTCGTCGCCATGCAGGAAGGCCGGCAATCGGTCACCTGCGAGCTGAACCCCGAATATGCCGCTCTCGCCCGCCAGCGTCTTGATGTCGCCTGGATCGAAGGAGCTGCGCAGATGGACTTCCTGCTGGACCACTCACCAGCTGCCTGAAACCGAGGATCACATGACCACAGCAATCGACCTGTTCGCCGGCCTCGGCGGATGGAGCACCGGCGCGCGCGCCGCAGGCGTCCAGGTTCTCTGGGCGGCAAACCACTGGCCGGTGGCCGTTGAATGGCACAGCGCCAACCATCCCGAGACGCAGCACGTATGCCAGGACCTGCATCAGGCCCGCTGGGAACAAGTGCCGGCACACGACATCCTGCTCGCATCACCCTGCTGCCAGGGCCATGCCAAGGCCCGCGGCAAGAAGTCGGGCAACCCTGAGCATGACGCTTCGCGATCGACGGCCTGGGCACCGGTATCAGCTCTGGAGTTCCACCGGCCGCAGGCGGCAGTAATCGAGAACGTGCCGGAGTTCACCGACTGGGTGCTCTACCCCGCCTGGCTTCAAGCGGTACAGGCGCTGGGATATCAGGCAGCGCCGCACATCGTCGACTGCGCCGACCTCGGCGTGCCGCAGCACCGGGTACGCCTGTTCATGGTGCTGACGCGTAGCAAGGCACCGCTGATGCTGCGGCTGCCGCAGGAACGGCATGCGCCCGCTGCCAGCTTCCTCGACTTTGCCGCCGGACGCTGGTCGCAGATCGAGAAGCCAGGCCGTGCCCAGGCCACGCTCGACCGGGTGCGCAACGGCCGCCAGCGCTTCGGCGACCGCTTCATCATGCCCTACTACGGCAAAGGCTCCGGCACCACCGGCCGCGACATCAACCGGCCGATCGGCACCATCACCACCCTGGACCGCTGGGCCCTTGTCGACGGCGACCAGATGCGGATGCTCAGCGCCAGCGAGGCCCTGGCCGCTATGTCGTTCCCAGCCAACACCCTACGCCCGGACAGCCACCGATTGACCATGCACATGGCCGGCAACGCGGTGCCGCCTCTGGCGGGGCAGCGAGTTATCGAAGCGCTCATGGCAGCGGCCTGAAGTCGTTAAACAGCCGCACCAGCTCGTGAGCGAGCTGCGCAATAAGCAAGAAGATTTTGAGGATCTGGAGGAGGGTCATTGCTGCTCACCAAATAGACGTGGTGAGCCGAAGAATACCGACGCCAGTTTCACCATTTTTCGACTGATATGCAAGGTACCCCCATGCCCACAGAAAACCGATCCTGCAACACCGAGATGGTCAGCGTGCCGCGCGAGCTGGCCGATCGCATTCAGCAGCGCCTGGACCTGGCCGCTTCAGCGTTCAAAGCCGCAAAGCCTGAGCGCGACCAATTCCGCGCCCTCCTCGCCAAGCCAGCCCCGCAGCCCCACCCCGACCCTATAGCCTGGATGGTTGGTACTGCCATCTGGTGGACCAAAGAAGAGGCAGAGCGGGATGCGCAGGCGGCTGGCCTGCCGGTGGTTGCCATAGGACCGATGCCGACGCGCCAGGACGAGCCAGCCTGGTTTATGACCGAGGGCGGCGTGAGCGCGATGCATGCGAAGGCCAAGGCAATGAGCGCCCAGCAAGGCTTGGACACCAGCTCCTACTGCGTGCCGCTCTACACCCACGCCGATCCTGGCGAGGTTGAGCGGCTGCGCCTGGAGCGCCGGCGAATGGATCAGGCGTTGTCAGCGTGCGCGAACGAGCGCGACACCCTGCGCACCCTGCTGGTCGAAGCGCTAGCCTTCCTTGATGAAGCCTACAAGCATGACATCGGAACGCAGCTCAAGCGCGAGATCAAGGCCTTTTACCTATCCGCCAGCGCAGAGCCGAGCGCGCCGGTTGCGCAGGCCTGAAACAAAGTCGTTTTAACCCGCCTCCTCTGGCTCTCGCTCCAGCAGCCAGAGAGCACTTTCGATCTCCGCAATTGCGCCAGGCACCAGCTCGGCATTTACCCATTGCCAGGACGTGTTGCCTATGAGCCCGCCAATGGCTTGGCGGCGCAGTTCACCGATGTCGATGCCCTGTTGCTCCGCTGCTGCAAAGGCCGCCGCCAGCGCGTGCTCCAAATGCATAACCCTTTCTGTGGTCATGGCTGCTCTCCAGTTGGGGAGCTGAGTTTAGCCCTCTACCGATGACCCGTATGTGAAAAACGCACAAGAGCACACTTGTACTCTATTGATGTAGCCCATCACTCCTCTACTTCGTGCAGGCTGAGAGCTTTTCTGTTACAGCTCCCCCCTCAGTGGCGATCTGACGAGCACGCCCAACGCCCCAGGCCAAAGCTCTGGTCATCGACTCACCTGGTCTTGAGTCAAACGCCTCTTCATGAAGAGCACTTCCAGCCGGCGCGTAGACGCCGATGAACATCTGGGTAGTGCCTGTGCGGGACAATCTGACCTGAACATCAACCATGGTGCCGTCGTCGAGAATTTCGTCATGGGTACGATGGTGAAGCGTTGGGTCGGCCCAGTCCCAATATGCCGGTCCTCGAATTCTCATAATTCCTCCGTTCCAGCTGTTCTGCTTTAGGTCGTGAAAAACAACATAGCGAACCTAACCATAGAGACAACTAAAACGACCGAAACTGAGAACTCGTTCCGACAATTGGCCAAAAACTATACATATTTACGATTTTGTATAATTTTTCGCCGAAGTTCTTACACGTCATCCCGGATAGTCACGGCAAAATCGATCCACTCTTGAAACGCCTTACGCTGAGCTTCGAGATCCTCCTCCCAGCAAATTTTACCCCCGTGGCTGTAGGCCACTCGATTCATCAATGCAGCAGTCGATTTATCGAGCTCCTTCAGCAATTGATAAGCACGATATCTCTGGTCGGCGTTCAGCATCTTGTTTTCTCTCGCGGCGCTCGCAGCCCACTCTCTGTTGAGCAGGGCTTGCTGGCCGTCTGCTATCTAGACCCCTCAGTAACCAATTTTATTCCCAGCACACGCTGAAATCAGCAGCGTAAGGAGAAGTCATGCCTGAAGAAATCAAGCTAATCCAACGTGTGGCCGTCGAACGAGGCAAAGACAGCCAGGCGGCGCAGCCATGACCCGCCTCGCCATTTGTCTCCTGCTGCTGGCCACCGGCGCCAGCGCAGACCCACGCGAAACAATCCCGATGCCTTACGACGCCCGGATCTACCACGACGATCTGCGCAGCGTCACCTGCTGGAAAATCGGGAACGGGCTGAGCTGTATCCCCGACAGCCAACTGCAGGCCGGCAACCAGCGCCAGCTCTCCCCGCACGAAACACAACCCGAACCTACACCCGCACTGGCGCCTGGGCGCTGGATTGATGAGAGGTATCAGCTGTGAGCAAAGCCGCCAGGGAAGATGTGCTCGACGAGATGACCAAGGAAGACCTGGTGGAGTGGATCAGGTCTCAGCACTTTTTCATGAAGCCCAAGAAGAGCGATGTGCTGTATCTGCGCTGGAAGCGGCAATCGGCAGACGTTCTGACCGAAATGGAGAAGGAAAACCGCGCGCTTGACCATCTGGACTTCAGCGAGCGGGATCGACTGGCTCGGCAGTTCAACGCGTCAACAGATCCAAGTGAGCGGCTTCGACTGGTCGAGAAGATCGAGCCTTATGACAAGGCGCTGAGAGACCACCTGAACCGCTCCGAGGCGATCAACCGCAAGCAAAAGCGAGTGGATGCACTCTACGACCAGATCGAGGTCGAGCGGAAAAAGGAGTGCCGATGATGACCGACCTGATCGAAGTGAGAGTATCCAACCTTGTCGGAGCGGCGCTGGACTGGGCCGTCGCGAAGGCCGAAGCGGTACCGGTCTTCATCGATCACCAAGGATGGGTGCGAAAGCTGCCAGATGACACCAGCGCCTGGCGTCCGAGCTGGAACTGGACCCAAGGCGGGCCGCTGTTCGATAAGCACCTGGGCAGCGCCCATCACAACTCGCACCTGGAGGACAACAGTTGCCGGTACAGCGCCGGCCCTGCAGGCGCCGGAATCTGGCTCTACGGGCCAACCGCATTGATCGCCTTCTGCCGAACCCTCGTTCTCACCAAGCTCGGCGATACCGTCCAGGTGCCGAAGGAGCTGATGCCGTGAGCGCTGCAGCCAAAGTGCTCGACCCCTGCAGCGCCAGCCGCATGATGTGGTTCGACAAAGAAGACCAGCGCGCCCTGTTCGGCGACATCCGCGACGAAGAGCACCTGCTCTGTGACGGCCGTGTGCTGAAGGTTGAGCCCGATGTTCTGATGGACTTCCGTAGCCTCCCCTTCGAGGCCTCAACCTTCCGCCTGGTAGTGTTCGATCCGCCGCACCTCACCCGGGCCGGAGTCGATAGCTGGATGCGCGCCAAGTATGGACTGCTGACCAGCGACTGGCGGGAGGACATCCGCCAGGGCTTTGCCGAGTGCTTCCGCGTGCTGGAGCCCGAGGGAATCCTGATCTTTAAGTGGAACGAAACCCAGGTGCTGGTCAGCGAGCTGTTGGCCCTCACCGATGAAAAGCCCCTGTTTGGCCACAAGTCCGGCAAACGCGAAAAGACGCACTGGATCACCTTCATGAATCGCCCAGCTTCGGCCTAACTCCTCCCCCCCAATTCACCACTCAACCCGCCGACATGCGCGGGCATGGAGATCTATTGCCATGACAAAACACACAGCAGAGCCCTGGGACCTGATGCCGCACGGCGTTATCTACGGGGGTCCGGTACAGCAATACGCCAACGGCTCTTCTCGGTCCCAGATCGCCATGTCCACCGGCGCTGACTTCATGGCTCCTGGCGAGCAGCAGGCCAATGCGCGCCGCATCGTCGCCTGCGTGAATATCTGCGCAGGCATCAGCACTGATGATCTTGAGCGGCATTCTGACATTGTCAGTGCCCAGCTTGCGACGGAGCATACGTTGCAAACGCAGCGCGATGATCTGCTGGCTGACCTACAGCTCGCCGCCGCCCAGCTGCGCAAGTACGAAGAACTGCACCGAGCCAAGGGCACCGCCGACAGCCTGGCAAAGGCCGAGGTCAACGCCGAACTGGCTTCGCACTTCGAGCAGACCATCGCCAAGGCCACGGCCTAACCAACCTGCCGCCACCGGCGGCATGGAGACCACCCATGAACCTGATCGACTGCTACGTCACGAAGATCCTCGGCGAGCCGTACCGCAAGTTCGGCCACTGGTGGGTCGACGTTGAATACGACAGCTGGGGCAGCACCAGCAAAACCCAGCTCATGTTCCGCACCGAGGAAGCCGCCCGGGCGGCGAAGGTCGGGTACCACTTCACGGCCTGAAAGGCATGGAGAAAGACATGGCGAATGCCACAGCAGCAAAGCCCTCAAGCATTCAGCCGCGGTTCATCCGGTTCGGCGATGCACCTGGGTATCTCGGCATGTGCCGGGATGAGTTCAACAAGACGGTCAGGCCGAACGTGCGGGAATTCCCCATCGGAAAACAGGGCGTGGCCTTTGACCGCCAGGAGCTTGATGAGTGGGCGGACGCCTACATCGAAGCCAAGGCGATTGAAAAAGCCACCGGACAGGACAACAATCGGCCCCGCAGCGAGCGCCGAGGAGATGATACATGGCGCGAAAAACGATCACCGGCCTCTACGAGAAGGGCGGTGTCTGGCAAATCGACAAAGTCTACAAAGGGGAGCGAATTCGAGAGAGTACTGGAACTGGTGACCGGGAAGAAGCAGAGCAGTACTTGATCCACAAGCTCGAGCAGTTGCGTCAAAGGAAGGTGTATGGCGTTCGGCAGGTGCACACCTGGGAGGAGGCGGCAATGCGCTACCTCCTTGAGGTCAAGGATCAGCCCTCCATTCACCTGACTGCCTTGTGCATGAAGCAGCTTCACCCGTACCTGGGCCACCTGCCGCTGACGCACATCGATGACCAGGCGCTGGAGCCGTTTATCAGGGATCGGCAGACAGAAAAGGTTCTGCCGGATGGGACCATTGAAAAGGCCGTGAGCAACCGGACGATCAACATCGCCATCGAGCGCGCGGTCCGGGTTTTGACGTTATGCGCCAGGAAGTGGCGAGACGACGATCGCCGGCCATGGCTGGACAGTGTGCCCATGCTGAGGAAGCTCGAAGAGAAGAAGTCGAGCCGCAAGCCCTACCCAATGTCATGGGAAGAGCAGTCGATCCTCTTCAACGAGCTGCCTGGTCACCTGCAAACGATGGCCCTGTTCAAGGTAAACACGGGCTGCCGGGAGCAAGAGGTGTGCAAGCTGAGGTGGGATTGGGAGATATCGGTGCCGGAACTGGGAACCAGTGTTTTCCTGATCCCTGCTGACTTCGGCGGGAGACACGCCCGGTCGGGCGTAAAGAATGGTGACGAGCGCCTGGTGGTGCTGAACAACGTGGCGAAGTCGATTATTGAAAGGCAGCGCGGGATCAGCAAGGAATGGGTATTCCCATACAACGGCACCGCGATGCACCGGATGAACGACTCGGCATGGAAGAAGGCACGGGTGAGAGCGGCGAAACTCTGGCAGGAGGAAAACCTTCGCCCCGCTCACCCTGGATATGCCTCGATCAGGATTCACGACTTGAAGCACACCTTCGGTCGACGACTGCGGGCAGCAGGCGTTACTGAAGAGGATCGGAAATCACTGCTCGGGCACAAGAACGGTAGCATCACCAGCCACTACTCCGGCGCTGAGCTGGGCAAGCTGATTGAGGCTGCGAACATGGTATCAACAACTGACTCTCGCGGGCCGGTGTTGACGATCTTGAAGAGGAAAATCGGATGAAGTCCCGAAAAACTCCCCACATGCAAAAACGACAAAGCCACCCGGAGGTGGCTAAGTCGTTGAAATATATGGTCGGGACGGAGTGATTCGAACACTCGACCCCTTGCACCCCATTCAGTTAATTATAAGCATTCAGCGGAAATCAGTAGCATTCAAAAGAATTACCGAAAGCTAGCAACCATGGGGCTTTCAGACTAATATTTGGTCTAACCCAGTCCAGAGATTTCTACAGAGAGCCACTGCCACGGTAGGGGTATAAGTAGGGGTTTTTTGGGGCATCCTTCCGCCTGCAAGGGGTAGACAATGGCCAAGATAACCGTCAGAGAGCTCGAATCGCTCACTGCTGAGGATCACGGAAAAACCATCCGAGACGATGGCAACCTACTAGGCAAAGTTATCTCTCGTCAGAAAGGCGTCTCGGTGAGCTTCTATTACCGTTTCAAATGGGATGGAAAACACAAAGACTATGCTTGCGGCACCTGGGCCAAAAATGGCAGCAAGAGTAGAACACTATCTGAAATTCGATCTGAGCATAGAAGGGCAAGTCAACAAGTATCTGACGGTATTGACCCGACATCTGCCAAGAAAGCCGCCAAAATTGAAGCCCAAGCAAGCATCTCCGCCACCATTGCAGAGGCCGAACGCCATGCAGCGGAAAACAAGACTTTTGCAGACTTGTTCGACGAATGGTTGCGCGACGGTGTCTCCCGACAGGATGACAACGCGGAGCTGCAGCGCAGTTTCAAGAAAGACGTACTGCCTGTCATTGGCAAAAAACCATTGCGTGCCCTGACAGAGAAAGACTTGTTAGCTTCTTTACGCGCAGTTCGTACGCGTGGTCTAAACCGCACTGTGGTTATCCTATACAACGACATTGGACAGATGCTGCGCTGGGCCGAAAAGCGCAAACCGTGGCGATCGTTGATGATTGACGGCAACCCAATCGACTTGATCGATGTGCGGACACTGCTAGACCACGACTATCAAGAAGAACGTGACCGCCTGCTCTCTCCCGACGAAATCCATGAACTACAAGGCGTCTTTGCTCGCCTGGAGCATGACTATGACACCCTACCCGTCGGCCGGAAATACTCCGGCATCCGTCCTGTTAACTCTCGCGTGCAGTGCGCAGTATGGATCTGCCTAAGCACCCTCTGCCGGATAGGTGAGCTACTCAAAGCTGAATGGAAAAATGTGGACCTGGAGAAAGGCACTTGGTTCATCCCAGCACAGGCCACAAAAGGACGTAAAGGCAAGCGCCAGGATCACCATGTATTTCTATCACAATTTGCTTTGGCACAGTTCAAACGCTTGCAGGAAGAAACTGGAAGTAGCCCTTTCTGCTTCCCCAGCAAACACGGTGAATGCCATGTTGATACCAAGACCGTGAGTAAACTGATTGGTGATCGGCAGTGCCGGTTCAAGAAGCGCAGCAAACCATTGTCAGGTCGTCACCATGACGATTCGCTAGTGCTGAACAACGGCACAAAGGGTGAATGGACCCCACACGACCTTCGCCGTACCGGGGCGACCATGATGCAAGAACTTGGCGTCACTCTAGAGATTATTGATCGTTGCCAAAATCACCTGCTCGCAGGCTCCAAAGTACGCAGGCACTACCTCCACCATGATTATGCCAAGGAAAAAACTGAAGCATGGCGCCTCCTTGGAGACAGACTAGAAACAATACTGGCCTAGGAAAGAAATGAGCCGGGGGTGGGTAACTGAACGTTGAAGCCCAGCTCGTCAAGGCAGATGTCTCATGAGCATTTTGGCATCGATCCTATTGTGCTGGAGCTGCCGCTATCGCATCGGAAGCGAGGTGCGCTGGGAGCAGCTTACGCACGCGCTCAGCTCTTGAGTGGCCGGAAAGCCGCGCAACTGTGGGCAAACTGCTTAGATCAGCTTCGGAACAACACTAAGCGAGCGCTTGCAGATTAATCTGGCGCCCCCTGGCTTGAAGCCCCAACTGTTACGTCTCTGCCTTCTTTCTTTCCCGTAACACGCTAACCGAGTTTGGCGGAGGGTCCGGGATTCGAACTCAACAGGATAGTTCGATGTGTCAAGATTTTTTGGTTAAAAATCAATATTATATGGAAATCAGTTCGAATGTAGCGTAGTCATTATCAGCAGTTTTCCACTCCCGACCACCGGTATCCACTGAGTGACGTGCGGACGCTCTAGAGCAGCTACTTGGGCGTATTTTAGAGCTTGGTACGTTCTGTCCTATTCCGCTGTGTTCCTTCCACATCCAGGCTGTGAGTGGGGGACCAAATGGGGGACCAGATTTGAAGTTTGGAGGCTTCCGCCATGCCCAAGCTCACCGCGAAACAGGTTGAAACCCTTACCGACTTCGGCAAGTACGACGATGGTGACGGCCTTCGCCTGGTCATCCGTAAATCCGGAAAAGCATGGGTTTTGCGTTACCAACTCGCGGGCAAGCGTAAGGAAATCGGCTTGGGCCCCTATCCTCGCTATGGATTAAAGGAGGCCCGCTCGCGCGCCGACACCCACAGGGCATTGATCCGCGATGGCATCGATCCATTGGTACGGAAAGCCGAAACACACCAGGAAGTCGAAGAGCTGCCCGGGTTGCTCAAGAGAAAGGGCTGGAGAACACTTTCCGCACTTGCGCCCTAGACTTCATTGCAACCCATCGGGCTGGCTGGAAAAATGCCAAACACGCGCAACAGTGGACCAACACCCTGACCTCTTACGCTTTCCCATTCATTGGCGACACCCCCGTCGACAGCGTTGACGTCGAAGGTGTTTTGAATGTGTTGAAGCCTATCTGGACCAGAGTGCCTGAAACTGCTCGCAGGGTGCGCAATCGGCTCGAGCTGGTCCTCGACTACGCCAAGGCCAAAGAGCTGCGCCGCGGCGAGAATCCAGCCCGCTGGCGCGGTCATTTGGAGAAACTGCTGCCATCCGGAAGGAGTCTCAGCAAACATCACCATCACCCGGCGATGCCTTGGGCAGAAGTGCCCGCATTTGTCCAACAGGTGCGCACTTTGCCCGGAATCGGCCCGCGCGTGCTGGAGTTCATCATCCTTACCGCCGTGCGTACTAGCGAAGCATTGAACGCACGCTGGGACGAGTTCGATCTGGATGCCGGCGTCTGGGCCATACCTGAGGATCGAATGAAAGCCGGCGTTGCTCACCGAGTACCGCTCCCCCCTCAGGCTGTTGCATTGCTTAAATCCATGCAACACCCAATACGATCCTTTGTTTTCGAGCACCACAAGCGTGGGCAGCCGGTGTCAAACATGATTGGCCTCATGCAGATGCGCCGGATGGGCTTCGGGCATTTTACCGTGCATGGCTTTCGCTCCAGCTTCCGCGACTGGTGCGCCGAATGCACTAGTGCGCCTCGCGAAGTCGCCGAGATGGCGCTTGCTCATGCAGTAGAAAATCGCGTCGAAGCGGCTTACCGCCGAGGTGATTTGTTCACTAAGCGCATAGGGCTAATGCAGCAGTGGGCAGACTTTCTCGACAACGCTAAATGAAAGGGCGTTAGCCAAGACCGGTACAAATTGAAGCAGCGTTACGATTAGGCGGCGTGCTGAATAGACATAGGGATTGAAGGACACACGGGCAGGTTCTTCACTGTGAGACTTCATATCAACCTGAGCATTGAATGGTAATCTCCAAGATGGATTCTAGGATATGATATGACTCGCATCTGGCATGCGGGCCGTTGAAATAAAGGGGTTTCTACGTTCCCTTAAAAAGGAATAGCCTTGATTCTGGACTTCTTTCCAAGGATTTCAATTACTGGCTCGGCCTCAACTGATGACAGCACAATCGTTCACGGCCTGGCGCTGGGAAAAACAGGACCATGATATAGAGTCCATGCCTGGACAAGGCCCTAGACATTCGACGTATGCGCGCAGCGTGAAGGCGAAGATGTTGGACAGCCTTCAACACTCGCCGCCGACGTGACTTCACGACTTAAATTTCAAGAGAGAAGCCGGCCGAAGGCGGGAGGAAGAATCCAGCATGACCGCAAATTAGCTTTCGAAGACACTAGACCACGGCTCTGGGAAACGCCTCGCTAAGGGCTCTAGTCAACCACTCCATAAACCACTCCGCATCAATGCTCAGCTGTTGTGATGGAGTTAAAAGATAATACGCCTCCATGAAAGCAGACTGCTCTACACACTGCACCAAGGTGCCATCCTTTAACTCGTCACTGACAAGCACCTCTGTCGCCAATGCGACACCGTAACCACGCTCAGCCTGGTGGAGTACCAGCTCGTTGCTGATATGCGAAGCGTCAGCTTTGACGCGGATTTTGAGGCCCTGAGCAGCGAACCAAGCATTCCAGCACGTTCCGTCATCAACGTGTATCAGCTGACAGCTTGGCAGCTCAGCAAGCGTGGGTCGTTTAGGCAGGTTAGCGAGATACCCAGGCGAACAGACCGCAAATGCCTCTGGACGAATCAAAACTTTTCGTATGCCTGAAAGGTTGCTCGGTAACCCATAAGCAATTCCCAAATCGGCCTGCCGATGCTCCACTGAGGTAAAGGAGGAATTTGGCTCAATAGCGACTTTCAGCCCCGGTCGTAACTCTCGTAGTTCACCAATGCGAGGAGTCAACCAACGTGAGGCGAACGCCGGAGCGCAAAGGATTCGCAGCCAGCGCTCCTCAGCTCTTTGCGATTGACGGGCTCCCGCCTCTACCAAGATCTGAAGCGCCTGCGATGCAGCTTGGTAATAGTCCGCTCCGGCGGCAGTCAAGATCACGCCTCTTGGTGTTCGATCAAAAAGTCGAACACCCAGCCAATCCTCCAAAATTTTCACATGCCTACCGATGGCAGGCTGCGTAACGTGCAGGGCTTGGGAAGCTGCAACGTAACTGCCCAAGCGAGCGGCGGCCTCAAATGCACGGACTGCGTTCAGGGGGGGCAGACGGTCAATATTCAAGCCCGGACCTCCGGTGTTAGTTTTTTTAATACCTAAGCGAAGTTTATTCTGCTTTTCGGATTAACTCAAGTTCACGATACTCGAAACCAGCGTACGAACTCTCATAGAGGATCTAATCATATTAGGCATTATAGCAACAATAAGGCTATTCCCTTCCACGTCGACGTCAAGAGGCACTGGCAGCGCCATCTGCTCAGATGAGGCCTTGGCTAACGGACCGTCGCTGAGCGACAAACGGCATACGTAACGAGGAAAACTTCCAGAAAACGTTCAAGCGCACTGCAGCCTGACTACAAACTTGTAGAATTCAACTGTGGGCTCAATAATAATATCTGCCATTCATCACTCACGAAATACCTGTTTTAGAAGGAGATCCAGGCCATGACGTCAACAGTCGACACAGCACTCCAGAAGGTTACGCTACGACTGATACCGTATCTACTTTTACTTTATGTAGTTGCCTATATTGATCGTGCGAACATTAGCTTTGCTGCACTGGAGATGAATGCATCGCTGGGTTTTGATGCAAGTATTTACGGACTCGCAGCGGGCATATTTTTCATCGGATACTTTATCTTTGAGGTACCCAGCAACATCTTACTCGCTAAATTCGGCGCCAAAATATGGATCGCGCGCATTCTAATGAGTTGGGGAGTTGTGGTCATTTTGACTGGTTTCGTTCAAAATGCAACTCAGCTTCATATTTTAAGATTTTTGCTGGGACTCGCTGAAGCAGGATTATTTCCAGGTCTGATTTACTACATGGCCTCATGGTTCCCAAAGAAGAGCATGGCAAAGAACGTGGCTATGTTTATGTCTGCGATTCCTGTGGCTTATATCATCGGCGGCCCAATTTCAGGTTGGTTGATTGACAATGTTACGGGCCTTAGCCTGGAAGGCTGGCGCTGGATGTTCATCATTGAAGGTGCTGCAGCTGTCGTTCTTGCACCAATTACCTACTTCTACTTGACAGATAGCCCGCCGAAGGCGCACTGGCTGACTGAAGACGAAAAGCAGGCATTATTGTTGGAAGTCAATGCCGGTGGATCGGCTACGATGCACGAGCAGGATCATAGTGGGCGGTTGCAGGAGCTGAGTGCAACACGGTTATTGAATTAAAGCTGGAGCATCATGCCGCATAACCAAGGCTTCCTGCATCACCTCGCCCATGACTTCGATCGGGCACTTGAAATCAAAGCGTTTAC
>NZ_JAPFCG010000033.1:0-46491 GCF_026240995.1 Pseudomonas sp. DCB_BI
GACGCAGAGCCACCGGGCGCTGGTGACAGCCTTCATCGAGCAGGCCAACGGCGGGTTCAACACCACGCCAGCGAAGGGAGCGGACGAGCCGCTGACCACGGTCACCAACACCGGCAGCCAGCAGCGCTTGGTAACGGCCAGCCTGGCCACGCTCCGGCGAAACTGCGTAGGCCGAGCCGTTGATGAGCCCGTACCGACCATGACCGCGGGCGCCGAGCACCATGCCTTGGTCGAGTACACACTGTCGCCAGAGCATGAGGAAGGCGCCCTGCGGGTAGCAGCGTTCCTGATCAGCTACTACGGCACGGAGAACATCAGCGCCTGCGACGCACCGGCACCGACGGTTACCACCAAGGACCGCCTGGGCCTGGTCACCGTCTTCGTGAAGGGAACGCCCTATGTGATCGTAGATATCTGCCTTCGCATGTTGCAGCCGCACGAGCTCTACCGCGCCCAGGGCTTCCCGGCCAGCTACATCATCGACAAGGGTGCTGACGGCAAGCCCTTCACCAAGACCGAGCAGGTGCACATGTGCGGCAACAGCGTCAGCCCGCCGCCTATGGCGGCCCTGGCGCGAGCAAACGATCCATGGCGCGCTGTCAGGTCCATGGCAGCCTAAAAAACAGAAACCCGACGAACGGTAGCCTGAAACAGCCGGAAAAGGGGCACTCGCTTCCCACTATCAATGCATGTGAGTCATTACCTGACTCCATGACCCGTAGAGGAATAGCTATGCCTAGCAAGATCTGTAATCGCTGTAAAGAGTATCACGAGCAGGAGCTAAACAGCTCCCTTGGCGCAGGGTTCGTCCTTGCTCTCATCCTCGCAGCCATCGCCCACTACTACGGCTTTTGGCACTTCGCGTAACCCCTCCTAAGCCGGGGCAGCCATACGGCTGCCCCATCCTGAATGGACAGACGTTCCCATGCCCACAGAAAACCGATCCAGCAACACAGAGATGGTCAGCGTGCCCTTCCACCGCGAAGACCGGTACATCGTCGTCAAGCGCAGCGACCTGGCGAAAGTGCCGGTGGCATACCGGAGCGCCTTGGTTGATCCGCTTTTTCACCTCCAGGCTCACCTGCCGCAGCGTGAGTGCCTGGTCATAGAAAGCGACTGGCCAGAGTACGAACCGACCTGGGCGGCCATCCAGGCGCACGTCACCGGGCAGCCAGCCCCCCAGCCCCAAGCCGAGCCGATAGCGTGGATGGTTGGTACTGCCTTCTGGTGGACCAAAGAAGAGGCAGAGCGGGATGCGGCGGCGACTGGGCTGCCGATTGTTGGCCTGGGACCGATGACCGATAGGGGCGAGGCTGAGCAACTGCGCGAGGTCATCAAGTATTCGGATGATCAGATCATGCGGCAAAGCCTGCGGATCTCGAATCAGCGCGCCCAATTGGCCGAGCGGGATGCGCTGCTGCGCGACAACTCAGGCAAGCTGATCCGGATGGCTGCTCACCTGATCAGCGCACCGCTATTCGCCCTGCAAGACCTGCAGGACGAAGACAAGAAAATGAGCCGGGCCCGAGTGGACAAGGCTGTCGACACAGCAGACGCCAGGCTGAAGGATGCGGCCTACGAACTCCGCCGAATCGCTGACGCCCTATCCGCCAGCGCAGGACCAAGCTCGCCGACCTGGTCGTGCCAAGCATGCCAGGTGGAGCAACCAACTGACCGCGCGTGCGATGCGTGCGGCGGCAAGACCGAACTGGCCGGCGCCAAATCCTGACCGGAGCACATTTGTACTCCACCCAGCTGTAACCCCTCTCTCCTCTATTCACTGCCGCGATATGGCGGCCAAGGAATCCGTATGCCCAGCGCACAAACGGCGGCACGGTGGTGCCCGGACGAATGCCCGATAACAGGCCGCAAGTTCTTCATGTGGATCGAGCATCCCGATGGCGGGATGGTGCCGACCTATGGCGACCCTTTCGACAGCTACACGATCCCGACCCGCGACGGCGACGAAGGCTTCTGCTGCGAGCGGTACGACCACGATTACGGTGGTTGGCGCGACGACGAAATGGTGGGCCTCAAACTGATCGACGACCAAAGCGACGAATGCGAGCACGGCCAGGTTGCCGAGCTGCAGGCAGAAATTGAACGACTCAAGGGCCAGAGCCGCACCATCACGCTGGCGGGGTGCGAATACACGGAAGATGACCTCATCGGCACTGCGGTCAGGTGCGTCAGCGGAACCAGCAGGCAGAAGACCCCGCGCTGGGTGCTCATGATGGACGCCTTTGTCTGCGGTTCAGGCGTAGCCCAAGCGCTGTGCCGGCGTTACGGGCTGGCCCCGGACGAGGGACTGCGCAAATGACCATGCGCCTGAAGAAAGCCGAGCGCGAGCAGGTTCGCCTGAAGTACGGCGGCCGCTGCGCCTATTGCGGCAACGACTTGGGCGAGCGGTGGCACGCCGACCACTTAGCTCCGGTGATTCGCCTGCCTGATGACCGGGTGGCCGAACAACTGCAAAACCACAACCTGGCCAACATGATGCCGGCTTGTGCGCCCTGCAACCTGAGCAAATCCCGCATGCAACTGGAGGACTGGCGCCGCTGGCTCGCCGGCCACGTCAACAGCCTCAACCAGTACCACCCCATCTACCGCTTGGCCAAAGCCTACGGCCTGATCGCCGAGACCGGTGCCGAGGTCGTCTTCCACTTCGAAAAGGTGCAACAGCCATGACCCGACTCGCCCTCTGCTTCCTGCTGCTGGCCACCGGCGCCAGCGCAGACCCACGCGAAACACGAGGCATGCCCTACGTGTTCCAGGTGTTTCACGACGACCAGCGTGCAGTGACGTGCTGGTCCTACTCGGGCGGCCTGAGTTGCATCCCCGACAGCCAGCTGCAGGCCGGCAACCAGCGCCAGCTCTCCCCGCACGAAACACAACCCGAACCTACACCCGCACTGGCGCCTGGGCGCTGGATTGATGAGAGGTATCAGCTGTGAGCAAGATCGACTGGAGCAAGGCGCCTGAGTGGGCAGACGGTCACGGCCTGGTCGCCCACCACGGCATTACCGAGGTGTGGATCAACATGGACCAGTACGCCGTGGTCGGCGCCGAGGATCGCGTCTATCCATACGGTGGCGGTACCGGCGATCACCGGCACAATTTCACGCAGGGCCAGATCCAGTACATCACGCCGCGGCCAGCGCGCTGGGATGGCGAAGGCCTTCCGCCAATAGGCCAAAAGATAGAAATGAAGCACAAGCGCTCCACGGAATACTGGGCTCGGCCTGGATTCCAAGAGGTGACCATCACCGCCATGGGCGCGCAACTGTTCCTGGTCACCTACCGCGAGGGCGGCGAAGAAAACTGCGGCCACCTTAGTGAGTACGAATTTCGGCCGCTCAGTTCTCCTGAACAACGGGCGGCGGAAGAACGCCAGCGTGCTGCGCGACAAATGTGCCTTGATGCCGGGCATGAATCCCCAACACCCGGGCAGATCAATATGGGCCTCAGGCTCTACGACGCCGGCTACCGCAAGCAGGTGGCGCAATGATCGCCCTCGCCTACCTGATCTACAGGGGGCCGCGATGATCCCGCACAAAGGCTGGCTCAGGCGCCAGCTCGAATCGGCTCTTATCCTCCTGGCCGCTCGAATCCTCGGCGGCCGCAACGTCACTAGGTCCGGGGTCATCTCTCGCAGGGACAACAACGAGATGTTTGAGATGGACTGGGAGCTTCGCGACATCGCCCGCCGCATCCGCCAGCAGTACAAAGCCTAACCCCTCCCTTTATTACTCAAGCCCGCCGACATGCGGGGGCATGGAGAGACTCATGTTCAATTTCTTGGCCCGCCTGTTCAAGCGCAAGAAGAAGCCGGCACAACGCGCCGCGCTCGGCCCGACCGGGTATGCCCGCGGCCACACCCCCGCATCTGGCCGACAAGACCCGATGCTAGACCCGCTCAACCCTATGAGCCCGGTCAGCCCCATGTATCCCACCCACCTGGCGGACAGCTACGAGCCGGCACGCTCGAGCAGTACCTGCTCCAACCGGGACTACGGCAGCTTCGACAGCGCCAGCAGCTACTCGTCGAGCGACAGCAGCAGTTCCAGCGACAGCGGATCCAGCTCCAGCAGCTGCGACTGACCACCAACCTGCCGCCACCGGCGGCGTGGAGACCATCCCATGGAAACCGAGATCCTTTCGGACGAAGAGCTGGTGGCGATCACCGGCTACAAACCCCGGGCGTGGCAGCGTCGCTGGCTCACAGAAAAAGGCTGGCACTTCGTAGAGAGCCGCGGCGGCCGGCCACTGGTTGGCCGCCAGTACGCCCGCCAGAAGCTCAGCGGCGTGGTGATCGACACCGTGCCGGTCGTAGCAGCCCCTCCACCAGCACCCGCCTGGACCCCTGATTTTTCCCGAGTGAAGTGAAATGCGCCCAAGGAAGACCGAGAATCGCGACCTGCCACCAGGTATGTATCGCCGCAAGAGACAAAAAGCCAATGGCAAGGTGTGGGAGGCCCTGTACTACAGAGACAAGTCGGGCAAGGACATCTTCCTCGGCAATGACTTGATGAAGGCCAAGCTGAAGTGGGCGGAGCTGGAGGCCAAGTCGGTGCCGAAAGAACTGACCACGATGAAGGGGATCTTCGACGAGTACCTGCTGAAGATCATCCCAGGCAAGGCCGTCAGGACACAGAAGGACAACATCTACGAGCTCAAGCAGCTGCGCAATGTGTTCGACTCGGCGCCGATCGACGCCATCACCCCGGCCATGATCGCGCAGTACCGCGACTCGCGGTCGGCGAAGACCAGGGCAAACAGGGAGATCGCCCTGCTCTCCCACGTCTTCAACACGGCGAGGGAATGGGGGCTTACCACCCGGGAGAACCCGTGCCTGGGCGTAAGGAAGAACAAGGAGAAACCGCGCGACTTCTACGCCAACGAAACAGTGTGGCAGGCGGTGTACGAGGAGGCTCCACCGGAGCTGAAGGATGCGATGGACTTGGCCTAACCTGATTGGCCAGCGGCCATCGGACGTACTGTCCATGCGGAAGGACGATGTGGAGGGGATCTACCTGATGGTCAGCCAAGGCAAGACCGGCAAGAGATTGAGGATCGTCTTGGAAGTGGACGGGGTGAAGAACAGTCTGGGCCAGCTGCTCGAGCGAATCATGCGCAGGACCAGCGAGCACCTGTCGCCGTTCTTCATCCTCAACGAGCACGGCAAGCGCATGAGCTGGCCGATGCTGCGCAACCGGTGGTCAGACGCACGAGAGGCGGCCAGGGTGAAAGCTGAAGTCGAGAAAAAGCCAGACCTCGCCAACCGAATCGCCCAGTTTCAGTTCCGCGATATCCGACCGAAGGCTGCTTCCGAAATCGAGGACATCAGCCATGCGAGCAGGCTGCTCGGCCACTCGAAGGAGGAGATCACATAGCGGGTGTATCGGCGCGTCGGCGAGGTTGTCAGCCCGACCAAGTAAAGGCCCGATGCGGAAACGGTACCCAATGATGCGGAAACGATAGGGTTTTCTATCGCCCAAAGAAAAACCCCGCAGACGTTAATCTGCGGGGCTTTCGAATGGTGGAGGCCGAGGTCGGAATCGAACCGGCGTAGACGGATTTGCAATCCGGTACGAACCTGCTATTTTGCTAGGGGAAATCGCTCAAGCCACTGTATTTATTGGGTTTAGCGTCATTTTCCTGCATCTTGATTCATCATCATTTGGGACATTCAATGTCCCAGTTTTGTCCCACGCCTCCTGCCCCCCCTCTACTAGCGTTCTGCCGACCGATTCCCTTCCTTTATATAGCTAACCACCAAGCTCGGACAGCCGGGCCTCTGCCGAATGCACGATCACCAGGTACAGCCGCTCGATGGCATCGGCCGGGATCGCCTTCAGCACCTCCAGCGCCTCGATCAGGCTCTCGGCCCTGGCCTGGGCGATCAGGCAATTGACCGCCGTGCCGCTGACCTCGATCTCCGTGACCCGCTTGCGCAGCAGGCCATGGATTTCTGGAGGCATGATGATCCCGGGCAAGAACTCTCCGGGTTTCTGGTTACCGTAACTGCCGCTCACTGGTATCTCTCCCTTTGATGGAGAGCCCATTATAGATCGACTCGCACGCCAGCCCAGCTATTCGGCTTCGCTCAAGCGCTGCTGCGCAGCTGCCCGCCATTCGGTCAGCGTCTTCAAGCAATCCCCCGAGCACCACGACGGCAGAGGTTCCTGTCTGGCGCTGCTGGGTAGCGATGGTATCGCAGGTGGCTCTGTGGCCGGCGCGCAGTCGGGCGATTTCCCCGCGCAGCCCGCCAGCAGCAGACTCAGCAGCAGCGGCGCGGCCTTGGGCCAGTTCCAGTTTCTGTCGTGCACTCTCACCCTCCTCGTCCGCCATGGCTTGGCGGTGCTGTTCTTCTGTTCTGGCCTGGGCGGCGGCGCGCCGATCGCGCTCGGTCACCGCCAGGCGGTAGTCGGCCATCTCGCGACGCGCCGCCTCGGTATCGCCCTGAGCAACCGCCACCCGGTACTGCTGACCGCCAGCAATCAGCACGAGGGCGATAAGCCACCAGCACCAGGCCGGTACCGCGCCGAGCCAGGTCATGCCAGCGCCCCGCCGAGCTCCACCCAGCGCCCGAGCAGCTTGTCCAGGCGGTGCGGGTTCTGCCCATAGGTGTTGCCCGGGAAACTTGCCCAGATGTTCGAGCACTTGGCGATCGCCTGCTGGATGCGGCAAGCCTTGATGTCGTCCAGCGCACGGCGCTCGCGAATCTGCTGCAGCGCGATACGGTCCTGGTTCTCCGGCGTGAATCCGCCAGACAGGCGCAGGCTGACCCGGTACGCATCCCAGTAACGCTCGAGCAGCTGGTACCGCCCGGCAGCGGTGCTGGTGACCGGCTTGCCGTTGATTGGGAAGGTCAGCTTGCGCCGAGGGTGATCGGCATAGCCTTGAAACAGGCCTTTGCCGTACAGCACGTTGTAACCGTCGTCGCTCGCCTTGACCGTCGAGGTGCCCTCTGAAAAGGCGATGAGATCCAGAAACCGGAGCACGTTCGCGCCTCCGGCCTGGGATTCGGTGAGTCTGGCCATGGGTTTCTCCAGGCAAAAAAATTCCCGCTACTGGGCGGGTGTTGGGAGAGATCTTCAGCAGTTTCTCGGCGAACCGCTTTTGATTGCTCAGAAATATTTCCAAATGCGGCAATGCCTTATATCGGCATTGATCAAAATGGCCATGTGCCATACCATCCGCGCCTCATTAACACGGACGAGATGTCATGCGACTCAAGCACGCCTTACTTTTTTCAACCCTCCTCATATCTGCATGTGGCGAGCCAGAGCACTGGCCTGAGCACAAGCTGACGGATGAGATCCGAGCGGTCGGCACTAAAGAAAAGGCGCTATACGTCAAGAGCAAGTTCAACCCTGATGAGAAAGCCCAGGAGTACGTAGCCGGCGGCGACTACATGAACTACGGCAAAACGATGATCCATCGTGACGGCCCGAACATGAAGATCGACGAGCAAGGCGCCCCGATGGTTATGCAGGGCGGGAAGTTTTACTACGGCCCAGGTACCGTCGCTATCGCAGCCTTGGCCGCGCATGGTCGCATGCTTGCTGGCGAGGACAAGGCAAAGTTCCTTTCCATTTCCAACAAGCTCGCCGAGCTGCAGGACAAGGATGGTGCTCTGCGCTACCCCTTCACCTTCCGTCATTATTCCATGGGCCAGTACTATAAGGTCGGCTGGACTTCCGGCATGGACCAAGGCATGGCCCTCAGCGTTTACTCTCGCGCTTACAAGCTGACAGGCGACAAGAAGTGGCTGGAGTACGGCGAAAAGGCGTTGGCATTCCTCCAGGTCAAATATCCTGAAGGCCCAATGTCCGATCTTAGGTTCCTCGACAAATCGCTGGCAGGACGCGCGTTCTTCCTAGAATACCCGGCCGAGCCGAACGCCTACACGCTGAACGGCTACGTCTTCACTCTGTTCGGTCTCTACGACTGGTGGAAGGTCACCGACTCCAGACAGGCCGGGAAGCTCTTCAATGACGGCGTCGACACGCTTGAGCACCTTCTGCCTTATTACGACATAGGCACGTTCTCAGCCTACGACCTCAGCTATATCACCAACTCGCAGCTACCATACCTGCAGCCGCGCATGCCTCACGTGGCAGCTCGGTATCATTCCCTGCACATCTCACAACTGATGGGCCTGTACTCCATCACTGGCAAAGAAATCTTCCCAGAAACCGCCAATCGCTGGAGAGCGTACGCCCAGCCTTAAAAAGTGCAGATAGGTGCTATCATTCGCGCACTCAACCTACGGACGGACGAAATGAAGCACCTATCTGCGATCCTGCTTTCTGCCTTGGCAATATCTGCACATGCCAGCGACACCGCAGCCCTGACAGACGGCGCCAGCGATGCTTACTCCAAATGCCTGGTCCAAGAGTTTGATAAGCAGAAGTACAAAGCGGCCTCCAACGATCTCGCCAACAGCGTGATTGTCGCTTGCAAAAAGAGTCTTGCCGCTCACGTAGAGCACTTGTACAACGCCGAGACATCTGACCCAAATCAGAATCCTGGCTCTGAGTCCAAGGACGAGTTCCAGGAGAGGGTTACAGCAGAGGAAGTCAAGGAAGCGAAAGTCCTGATTGGATCATGGATTGCACAATCGAAGTGACAAAGGGCGCCAGACGGCGCCCTAGTTTTTTCTGACGGACCAGGCCAGATTGACTGTAGCGCCAGGGTTGGCGTTCAGCGCGATCCTGAAGGTTGTGGCCGTAGGCGCTCCAGATATCAGCCAATACGTGGCAGAGCCCAGCGAAGAATTCAGGGTGATCGTGATGTCCTGAACAGCCGGCGTGTAATCAAGGCCGTGAGTTACGTCCACGAAGGTGGTTCCTGTGGTGATGCTCGCGGTGCCAGAGTTTTCGGTTTTGAACCCTTCGTTCTGGCTGACCTTGTTGCCTGCCCCTTCGTCAAGAACGCCCTTGGATGTCGCGCCCTCGATGATATTCAGCCGGACTCGGTTGTTCGAGCAGTTCGCTTGCAAGCGCACGCCGTTATCTACATCACCAGCGCCACGAACGACGGTGTTGCTTTCAATGATGTTCTTGTCGGAGCCCACAGTAGTGCCAGCGCGCGTCATTGCTTGCAGCTCTATCGCGCTGTTGTTGCCGGTTGCACCATAGCATGGCTCCCAGCACATGTTATGGACAACCTGGCTGTACTGAACTCCTACCAGAACAATCGCCTGCTTACTTGGACGGTAGATCTGGTTGAAGTCTACCAGCAGGGCATTGGTGGTCGTTGGAGGGTCAGCCTCTGCCCCCCCTGCAAAAAGGGAAATCCCGGCACCATTTCCCGGGCCGATTATGTTCTTGGAAATATTTACTCGTCGAATGGCGCCAGATGTAATGCCTGCAGCCTCAGCAAAACCACCATAAGACTCAATAATGTTGTTACAGACATCCAACATAGTGGATATTACTGGTGTACCACCTGACGAGAACGATACATCATCAATGAAAATACCCGTCCTGCCAGACCTACGGATTGTATTTCCAGTGATCTCGTTTCCAGCCCCGCCGACATATATGAATATGCCGTCGTTGCAGTTCTCGATAAGACAGTAGAGCACCTTGCAGTTGGTAGGACCGTATGCTGCACCGCCTCCGCCAGTCAGGAATACCCCTGCTGAGCCCCAGTTTTTCATGGTGCACAGTTCGATAACCACATCCTTCGGCGCGAAAAGCTCGAAGGCACGGTTTGTACCATCCGTGATCAGAGGGTCTGGACTTGCACCAACCAGGGTAAGCCCATAGAACTTGGCGTCGGTAAGCACGGTGCAGGCAAATGCCTCTTCGCCAATCGACTCCTGAAAGATCGTTGCGCCATACCCATAATAACGCCCCCCGTTCTTGGGGATGAGGTCAGCAGTGATCCGATACACATTCTCCGTGCCACCGAAATCCAAAGGCCTGCCATCGTTGATTGCTGCCTGGATGCCTGCGGTATCGTCGTGAATGCCATCCCCAACTACGCCGGCGAAGTCCTTTACGCTGACTCGCTCCCGCATCCGGTCTTGAATATTTCTGGCCACAACGCCGAGACCGGATTGGATGAATCCAACCTTGGTGGACCCGTCACTACCCGCCAGAACGGAAAGCACTTGCGTACCCTGGGCCGCAGCCTTCACCGCTGCGCCAAGGCTCCAGCCTGGATATCCCAAGGACTGGTCATACGGAATAGCACCAGGGCCCTTATCGGCCTCGTCCGGCGCAACCACAATGCTGGCCTTCTGGTTGGCGGCAGTGGCGTCAATTGCGGCTTGCGCTGCGTTATCTTCGGCTTGCTCCAGCCGGAACTCGAGATTGCTCGGCAGGTTGTCCAGCGCCAGCTTATACGTCGGAGTGAAGTTTTCTTGGGAGAGATCAAACCCAGGCCGAACGGACACTTTATCTGTGTCCAGTGTCCGGAAGTTCTCGTCCACTTGCGCCCAGGTCAAAGGGGCGCCATTTCTAACCCGGTAAGTGAGTGCCATTTTAGATCTCTTCGTCAGGGCTCTGTGGCCACACGATGGTCTTCGGGAAGCCCTCTTGAAGCTCAATCCGGTTCAGGTAGACCCGGTAGCGCTTCCAGGCCACCAGCAGATCCTTCTCTGCGTCGCTGGCCTCGCCAATATCGACGGCATCCTGCAGCGGACCCATGCGCACCGCCGCATCGACCAACAGCTTCGCCCGGGTGGCGGTTGCTTCTTTGGTGAGGGCGGCATTCTCAAGCTCTTTGCTCAGGCGCCAGGATGTGCCGCTCCACGTGTGACTCTGGCTCGGTGGCTGTTTCGAGGTGTAGCCGTCTGGAATCGGGCCGAGATCATTGAGAGCCGATACAGCACCATCTTCGGTGCTGTAAATAGCGCCCCTGTTATCCTCAACCACCTCCCATCCATCATCGGACCTGCGGACCACGTGGCCCTTCTTCGATGCCGGGGGCGAATCAAGACAGGCGTTTCCTGGAATGAGCCATGCACCAACGTCAAGAGGGTCGGCGTCGGCGACAGATTCCCCGATGTACTCACGCGTCACGCCGTGATAGTTGTAAATCTTGGGTGCTTTGTTTTCCATGCGGACCTCAGTAGACGATGCACGCCATCAGGGCGATATTTCGCGGTCTGACGCTGTTGAAGGTTTCGATCGCCTGCGCCGGGCGAGTTGTCGTTTCATATCTGAACCCGCCAACGCCTGTGCTTGAGGAAGAAGACCCGTCCCCATTGATCATTGGCGTCGCCACAGCAGCGCTCGCATTGCCATTGGCGTAGTAGCTGAGAGCAGAGGCGGCCTGCGAGCTGCCAAGGATTCGACCGGTGTCGATACCACGTCCATCATCCCAGCCGCGCGGGAACTCACCGCGCATCTCTGGCAGGTTGAAGGTGGTGGTTCCATTGCCGGCGCCGTAGCGCGTGCCGATGGCGGCGAAGAGCCTGGAGTAGACCGTTCGGCTCACTGCGGCGAAGTTAGCCTTCAGTGTTCCGTCTGGCGCGGTATCGCCGGCAACCCAGATGATCTGCCCCGGGAAGGTTCGCGATTCAGTCGCAATCAGCTGGAGTAGTGCGTTGAAATACTGCGAAGAACCAACAGCATCCACGTCGCCGTTTGGCGTAATACCGGCGGAGACCAGCAGCGACTGAAACAGGCCTTCCTTGTCGTTCGCCCAGTCCTTTTCCAGGTAGGAGCCGTCGAAAACGTCTGGGGCGCTCCGATTCTTGAATGACCCTTGCGGGTATAGCCCGGACGGGTTATCGAACCGGCCTGGGTACCGCTCGTTCAGCTTGAGAGCCATTGTTATCCTCCTGTAAATCCAACAAATTGGGCGTAGCTGTCCCCGAACTGATCTTCGGTATTCCCAAATTCCACCATGTCGATACCCTCCATGAAGCCGCTGAAGCGGACTCCCTGGGGCTTTGGCACCAGCAGGTCATTGAGAAGTGCGAACCGTTCGAGCGGGGTGATGCCGCCGTAGAATTCGATGCTGAACGACATGTCCTCGTTGTCGACGATGCGCAGGGCAATGGCGTTTGGGAGCAGGAAATTCATGCTCGCGAGGATGTCGTCGATGGTCGCCTGGCTGTTGTTCTTGACGATCTTCGCCTTGATGACCAGGCGGTAGAGTTCGTCAGAAAGCTGGGCGTCCTGGTCAATGGTCAGCGCACTGAACACAGCCTCTTCATCGCCGAACTCAGAACCGTCCAGCAAGGCGAACTGGCCAGGGTTCATTGGCAGCGTGCCGATGTAGCTCCTGGGCGCCACGACGATTCGGCCGATGGTGTCCAGTGCATCGCCTGTTGCCGTGTCGATGAAGTAGCTGTTGCGCACAGCCTCGGCGGCGGTATCGATCTGCGCGCCCATTTCGATCGCGATCTCGTACCAGGCCACGGCCTTTGGCTTGTTGCGGTATTGCGCATAAATCCGGTTCAGGGAGACCGAACTGTCTTCCACATAGCCAGGCTCAACATAGCCGGCCTCGAAGTACTCGCGGTTGAAGAGCGTCATTCGTCACCGCCTGGTCAGACTATCGTCACAGTGATGTTCGCCGCCGACCATCGAGACATCTCGTTGTAGGCGATGGGCAGGTTTGCGGACGATCCGTTGAGGGTAAGGCTGGTCACGTAGCTGTTGCCGTACTGGCCGATAACCTGGTTGATGGGGGTGAACATGGTGCTGAACGGCACCGTCTCACCGATGCCGAAGCCGGTTATCTTGAACCCCACGTCGGCCGGAATCAGGTCACCCTCAGCGAACTCCATGACTGCGTTGGTGATCAGCTGGCCAGCATCAACCGGCAGGGTGCCGTCGTTTTTCACCTCTACCACCAGGATCGCGTCGACGTAGACCGGCCGGCTGGCCCTGATGAGCTTGTAGTTGTCCGGGTACCTCGGCGACTGGACATTGACCTCGAACGGATCACCCGCTTGAAACAGCAGAACCCCAGGGTTCTTCTTGAGGTAAATGGCCATGGCCACGTCCTCATCGGCTCCGCCATCGATGATTGGCGCGATGGAGTGGGCCGGAAGGCCGTACGGATTATCTGCGCTTACGGCCGAGCTATTCGTGTCGTTCTCGTAGAGCTTGACGCGACGGACACTGTCGACCGCGTAGAGCTCTCCAATCATCGAGTCGACCTGGTTGCTCCCAGGCCTGCCCACGGCTGCTGCCCGGGTAACTCGAAGCTGCTCGTCCCGCTGGGCGTCCGTGCCCTCCACCGCTGGCGCAGGGTTGTTGACGGTGGCCAGGCCACCTATGACGTCGACGATGCGGGTGATCGTGTCAGGGTCTGCGGCTGTTGGGCCGACCACGGTGCAGGTGGCATTCACCGTTGCAGATCCGCCAGTGTCGAGCGTGACGGCCTGATCGGTTTCCCACCTGCTGCCGGTGACCGATGACTCAAACCGGTTCCCCTTCGGGATTACCGTCATGGGTGTGCCGGTCAGCGACAGCGACACGTTTGACTTGGATCCCTCAGACCGGGTTGTGCCGGTCAGCGAGCAGACGATGTCCAGGTCCAAGCCCTTGGCCTTGTTCGGGTCTTTCGAGTTGTAGGCCCGCTGCAGGGTCTCGTCGAGGGAATAGAAAATCTCCGCGTCGTGAGCAATCTTCAGGCCGTCAGGAGTAGATGGGTCGAGGTTCCAGAGCGGGTCGATATCCAGGTAGAACTGTCGTTCTTGGGCGAACCAGTCGTTTTGCGTCTGCAGCACATAGCCGGTCGTGGTAAGGCTAGCCATCAAGTGTTACCTCTACCTGGCCGAACTCAGTGAGAGCCCCAGCGGTTACGGTGTATTTGCGTGTGGTGTTGTCGAAATCGGCCTGGAACTTGGTGAGCCTCACGACGCCAGGCGTGTTCGCGATACGTGCCCGCAGCGCGGCCTCGGCGGTAGACAAGTTGACGAACTTGCCGAGGATCTGCTCGTACCACGGGGTTCCGTCAGTGATATCGCGGAAGTACTCGCCAAGGTAGAGCCGAAGCCTGGTCAAAATGGTTTGGGCAATCTCTTCTCGCCCCGTGAGGAACTGCTGGCCACGGGTCACGATGTCGCCGTTTTCGTCCAGCCTGCGCACGGTCATATGACTGGAACTCCCGAAATCTGGTTGCCCCTAGTAACTTCAGAGGTTCTGTGATTGTTGAGTGAAATCCCGGTCGCCGTGATCACGTCGCCATCCGGGGTGATGGTCAGGCCATTGATCAGGAAAGTACCGTCAGCCTTCATCTCGAATGAGCCGGCGCCGTTCTGCATCAGGATGGTGTTGTCGTTCTTCAGCCAGACGAACTGGGTTCCCGCCTGGTTTCGCAGGCGGACCCCGTTGTTCTGGAAGCCTGGAAGGGCGTTCGGCTTGGACCTGAACCCAGGTAGGAACATCGCGTCCTGCATGTTGTGGAAGCGGCCAACCGGGTTCGAGGCAATTCCCCCGCTCTGCACCCATCCGTCGATGCAGCGCTGGGAGAACAGGATGTCGCCCTCGCATCCTGGATCGATCTGGTACTCGACGCAGTAGTCACCGCCCGGGAAGTGAACCGGAACCTCGATGATTGGCGGGACCGTGAACTCCGCGCCGTTGATGTCCACCCGCATCACCCCGACCTGGACTTGAGCCAGTTGGGTCTTCCCGTCGAACGTGAGTACATGCCCCGGGATGGATGTGCACACGCCTTTCATCACCTCTCGAAAGGCATCGCGCAGCATCTTGGCCTGCTTGGCCCGGCCCTCTGTTCTAAGCATGCGAACCTCTGATCTCGGTGCGTTATCGCGCGAAATCAGCGGACGAACTGCTGACCTCGCATGTAGGCGGTATTCACTGAGGCAACTGCCTCGCCTCGGGTAATCTTCCCGTCCCTGTTCACGTCCAGGCCGGAGTTGGCCGCGTACTCGCGCTGGTATTGGCCGGTGTCTCGCTCCCACATCACATAGGAATCAGGACGCCCTACCGCGATCGGCCACAGGACGGCCAGGTAAGCATCCCCGAGGTTGCGGATGCGTCCGGAATAGGTCTGGTAGTAGGACTCGACGTAGTCGAGCTGGCGCACCGCTGTCATGCGTGCAAGCTGCGCCGTGGTGGTGCCCAGTCCGACCGCTGTTGCCTCGATGAACTGGATAAGGCCTGTTGCCGAACTGCCCGGGTTTCGAGCCGCCGGGCTGAATGTGTAGCCAGTCTCGAATCCCATTACGGCCATTAGCCAGTTAGGGTCGATCGACTGCCGCCCGGCAATCTCCCGGGTCTTCACCCGGAATGCCTGGTCAACCCTGGCGCCCCAGATCAGTTTCCCGTTCTCAGGTGTGGAGGACTGTGTCAGCGGCGGCGTGGTGCCGGCGCGCAACCCGTCGATCTCGGTCTTCCACACGTCGCCGTGCGAATCGCCAGAGTGCTTCAGGGCAAAGACGTTGTATTCGCCGTTGGCGCTGGCATCCCCGCTGATCTCCGAAACATAGAGATTACCGGTGTTGAACGTGGCGAATTCGCTCTCCACATTGATCTTGCCGTTGATGCGCATGGAAGGATTCAGCTGCACAGAGACAAACACTCCAAGGCCATCCGGGCCCCGGGATATCTCTGGAATGCCGATCATCCCGCTGAGCTGGTCTACTTTTACCGGGCTTGCTGTGCGAGGCTGATTTGGCTTGGTGATGACGATCCGACCGCGGTCCTGCATCCAGTCAAACTTGTAGGCGTAGGACAGGTCCGTGAAGGCAGATGGGATGTCGCCATCAATCACCAGGCCTGACGCAAGCGGCATCGCATCAGCGAATTGGCTGTTGTCGATCTCGATTGGCAGTGGCCACGCCCGGGCCAAGGCTCGCAGAACCTCCTCGATCCTGGTTCCGACACCGAACGATATCTGCGCAGACGCGCGATCAACCGCCGGCTGGCCTGACCTGCAGATCAGTCGCGTGGTGATTTCCGGCGCGCCTGGCTCGCGCTCTCTCAGCACATTTGTCACGTAGCCGGTGAACACAGCGTCGATGTTATCTGTGTATCCGGCGCGAAAAACAATGCTCGAGCCCTGCGCTATCGCCGACTCTTTATTGATGTTGTACAGCCGAATGTCGGCGAACGAGATCGCATCACCAGGCGAGATATCGATATCGAACACACAGCGGAACTGCCTTGGCCCGACCTGATCGGTAATGTAGGGCTGCCCGTTGATGTCAACGGACCATGCTCGCTCTCTCATGCGCTCACCAGAGGAGGTACCCAGACCAGGTAGTTGTCGATCCCGAGGTTGTCGAGGGTTACGTCGCTGCCGGTGAACACCAGCTGCCCAATCCCAGCCCGATAGCTCTGGATCACATCACTGCCAGGCTCCAGCATGGCCCCTGAAACAATGCGACTGCCGTCGCGCAGCAGGTTCATAGACCAGGCCGGATCATCGAGGTAGGAGATGAAATCGACCTCGAAGTCAATGAGGCTATCCCCAAGCTGAACTGAAAACCGCTGGTGCGCGTTGGCTGCTCCGGCCCGAAGCGGGATAACGTTCATCACACGACTCCATCAAGGATGTTGTTCACGGCCTGGGAGATGCTGTCAGAGGCCTCTTTTGCTATCGCCTGGCCCTTGCTTACAGCGCGCGCCAAAGCGCTCTGTGAGGGGTCACCGTCGCGCAGCTGAGACACTGAACACTGCGTACCCCGGGCTATGCGGTCCAACTCAATGATCTCCTGCAACTCCACCACGAACTCAAGACCGTTCTCGTTGCGCGGCTCTTTCGTTCTGGAAATGCGCGTGATCGCCATGTTCTTGAGGGTGATGTCGCCAGCATCGATGTCGAACGGGTCGGACGATTGCATCAGCCAGATCAGGAAAGAAAGCGTGCTGCTGCCCCTGGTCTCGTCGCTGCCGGCCAGCCAGCCCGCAGAAAGACCGGACACCGCTGACACGAACGGGTTATCCGAGAGGTTCGATAATGCCCCGCCAACGAAATCGGTAAGCTGGGTCTTCACTGGGTTGTTGCTGATAGCGCCGGTCATCGTCCACTTGAATGGATTCAGGATCCGGTGGTCCGAGATCCTGACCCCAGATTCGATTGGGAACGATGTCACCGTCACAGACACATCAAGGGAATCCTCAAGCACTGCGTCGAAGGAATAGCCGGCAATGGTCGGCGCCTGGCGGGTGAAGATGTTGACGATACTCAAGGCTATCGCTCCGTCGTGGTTGCCAGGTCGCTCAGCGTCTCGTAGTTCTGGCGTTCGTTCACCTGCGTGATTTTGCTTTCGAGCGCCTGGCCGTCGAGCTGGATCGTCATGTCGACGTTGTTCTGCACCTTCACTGGCGTCTTGCTGAGGGCGCCGGCCAAGGCATCAGCGTTGGCCTGCCTGTCCTCTTCGCGCGCGTCGCGGTCAATGGCAGGAACGCTGTCCTCTACCGATCGCTCGACACCCATCCCGGAATCGCCAGGGGCGAACACATCGTTGATCAGCTGCAGCGGGCTTTTGATCGTCTTCAGGCCGGTGATGTCTTTCAGCCAATCGTCGAACTCGCGAGACGCCTGGCCGTAGCCGGGCAACTTCCCGTTCAGGTACTCGCTCAATTCGCTTGCGCCGACGGCGCCACCCACTGTGGCAAGGCCAAGCGTGCCAGCAGAGCCGGCCGCACCGCCGATAGCGGTGAGGCCGATCTTGGATGCAGCGGCACCTGCCAGCGACGCCCCAGCAGACAAGCCAAGCGCGGCGGTAGCGCCATCGTTCTCTGCTGCATAGTCGATCGCCTTCGAGATTCCTTCGCGGTTGTTCTCGATCAGCTTATTCAGCCAGTTGCTCGCCCCGATCAGGCTGGGCAAGAACTTATCGGCAAGCTCATTGCGGACACCTTCAATGGTCAGGCCAAGCTCTGCCGAGCTCTCGCGCAGTTTCCGACTGTTGTCAGCAAGCCCGTCGATATCGCCGGCCAGGCCGTTTGCCTTCTTGGCGAGGTTATCCAACTGCTCTGCACCGCCAGATAGCGCACGGAATGTGGAATCCGATAGCCCGAGAGCGCTCTGGACCTGGGCCCGTTGCCCTTCATCCAGCCTCGGAATCATGTCGGACAGGGCCCGCATGAACTCCTCGCCAGTGTTGGTCTGGTAAAGCGAACTGACGTCAATTCCGGCAGTGGCCAGGTCGCCCACAGGGCCAGCGTCACCCTTCAGGCGAAGGTTGTTCTGGATCTCCTCGAAGCGGGTGATCGCCTCAAGCGCCTCGCTGGCCTCGCCACCCATCAATCGGATCGCGTTGCCGTAGTTGTATACGGCGTTGGTCGAAGTCCGCAGGTTCTGCGTTGATGCAGCAAGCCGGTCTACGCTTGAAGCGGTTGCCGCGATGCTTGCCGCACCTGCGCTGAACGCGCCGACGAGGGCGCCGGATATCTGCAGCGCCCGCCCCTTCAGCCCTTGCAGGCTGCTGGAAATCTTCTTCTCGCCGGCCTCAAGCCCGCGAGTGTCATAGCCAATCCCGATGAGGAACGACTTCAGCGTTTTAACCGACATCAGCGGTTCCTCTCTTCATGGGCGGCTAGGATCTCGTCCATCGCCTGGTGGAAGCGCTCGACATCAGCAAGCGATAGCGTTCCGTCGACCAGATTGGCCCAGGTGCAGAGCGGTGGGCAGACCCCAACGATGCCCACGCATGGCCGCATCAAGAACCAATTTACTGCGCTTCGCCGTCCGCCAGAGGATCCCTTTCTTCGGCGTGGGCGACGCGCAGCCAGTCGAAAAAATCGCCGAGATTCCAGCGCAGCAGCTCAGCCAGGAGCTGGTTGTACTGCACCATTTTCCCGCCGAAGTCGGCAGCGGTGACTGCCTGAGTAGTGCCGTTCAGCACCACTCGCGCCATTAGCATGTTGGCCGCCTGGGTCTTGGCCGCCTGAGGCATGGCCATGAACATCGGGACCAAGACCGAATCGTCCAGGTCCTTTCCGATGGAGGCGGCGGTCATGGAACGCTCGATCAGGCCTGCGGAGAGGAGCGACAGAAGTCGATCCTGATCTACGGCACTGGCCATGGCGGCGTTGTACTGGGCGCCGCCTACGGTGAAAGCCTTAACGCTCATCCATTACCCCCGGGTGGCTTCCCAGATGTTGAACTGCATGGTGAATTGGTCGTCGGTGATGCTGGAGCCGCCGCGCCCACGCTGGCCATCGTTGACGATGACGCCTTCGGAGCCCAGCGCCGTCTCCAGCGTGCCGATCTGGGTCAGCGCTACTGTCACGTTGGCGTTCGAGTTGAACAGCCCCTGCATGTAGGCAGAGTCTGGGGAGCCCGGGTTGAGGTAGATGTTCACCTCGCGCCCTGGGTTGATGCGATCCAGGCGCACCGCATTCCCGCCCTGGCCGCGGCGAAGCTGGCTCTTGGCGTCGATTGGCGCGTCGGTGTAAGGGGTGGCAGTCTCGCCCCAGTCCTGGATCTGTCGGCCGTTGACGGTGACAACGAACAGGTCTGTCGAAAAGTTGCTCAGGCTCATTCAGGTCACCTATCAATAGACGTCGAGGTCGACATCGACAATGTGGATGGCGCCGGCACGGAACAGGCGGATGCGCAGCGGTGCCGACTTGCGGGCGTTACGGTCGGCATCAGACAAGTCGAGGATGTCCTCTGGCTTGGTCAGAATCTCGAAGCCAGAGGTGTATTTCTCCAGGCCGTCGTCCGGGTCGATGTAGTTGCGCGGGCCCAGGTAGCCGTTGTTGATGAACTGCCGCATGGTCGCGCGCGCCGCGCCGATGAGCACTGCCTGACCTACCGGGGTCTGAGCCAACTTGGTGACCTGGCCACCGAGGGTGTTGTACAGCGACGTGGTGAGGAAGTTGATGCAGGCATCCAGGTTGATGACATCGTCGATGTACTCGCCGTAGGAGCTGTGCGTCAGCGTGTTGATCCAGCGCCCCGAGTCAACGGAGCCTTGGTTGTCCACGACGGTGTAGAAGACGGCCTTCTTGGTCTCGCTCTGCATCGCCGTGTAGGCGGTATCGGTCAGATCTTCTGCCACAACACCCGGCGACTTCTTGAACTCGCCAGTGATAGTCGAGCGGTCGGCGCTGTAGTTCACTGCAGCGAAATGCTTGGCCAGGGCCGAGCCTGCGTAGGCGTCGGAGGCGTGCGCAGCAGTGTAGGCATGACGGAAGCCGGCGGCAGTCAGCTGGGTGGCGATATCGTCGACATCGGCCGGGTCGCGGATCTCCGTTGCCGAAGCGCCCGTCTGGTTGTCGATGAACATGCTGGTGTTGTCTTCACACCACTGGGCGATCGCCAGCGCATCGGCTTTGACAGCCAGCACAGGGGCGGTCCACATGGTCCAGTACCACCAGACCATATTGCGCGCCTTGTTCAGCGTCGCAGCGCGGCTGGCGTCGGCGGTTGCCGTGCCCCACACCTTGATCTCGCGGGTGGCCGGAACGCCGCCGAGCCAGCGCTGGGCTGCCTTATAAGTCTCGGTAGTGTCTGCGAAGTCCTCAGCCAGCGACGTCAGGCTGAAGTAGGAACGGTAGGTGTTCGGAGTGAACCCGGCCGGCAGTTCGGTTTCAGGGGCGAACAGCATGGCGCTGGCAAAGTTCGCTGTGCCCAAGCCTGCCGGGCTGATCCGGGCATTCACCCGGATGATGTTGGATGCTGGATAGCTCACTGTGCTGGCTCCATGGGGTTATGTTGGGTCAACGCTCACGGTGAAGGTCTCGATGACTTCGGCGCTTTCGTTTTCCAGCGCAACGGTGGCGCTGAGGATGTTGTTCACGACCGGCAGACTGCTGGCCTCGTACATCAGGCGGAGGGTGATCTGGGCGCGCTGCTCGAAGTTGGCCGACTGAAGGCTGGTCAGGTTGTTGACGGCGTCCGCACCATTCCAGCCGATCTTGGCCTTGAACAGCATCACACTCACATCCGGTCGCTTGTTGGCCTGCTTCAGTCTTTCGGCGAACATCAGGGCCTCGCCGCGGTAGAAGTTCACGCTGGCGGCACACATGATCTGCGCCCGGACGTCGACCTCCACCTGGTCGCCCGGCACATCCCGAGTGATGATGTTGGCCTGACCTCGTTCGCTCACTGATTGCCGTGGGGTGATGGTTGCGTATGCACCTTCGGGTGCCGGCATGCTGCCGGGGCCTGGCTGGTCCGCCAGGATGCACTCAGGCACGCCGGTTGCCAGCATCACGATTGGTCGCAGCTTGGCGAAGAGCTCTTCATTGGTCATGCCGGGCCACCGCTTTGATCATCGATGCGGCTGACGATGACCTTGCAGTAGTTGCGCCAGTAGCGGTTATCCACCTTAACGGCCTTCCACTGCTGCCCCAGGAATTCCCAGGTTCCGGTCTGGTCGATCAGCTGCATGTCGCCCTCGTTCACATAGATGCGCCTGGCATCCACGATGCGCTCTCCGCCATGGCGGATGAAATCCACCTCGCGGTCAGTGGCCGGCTGGATGTTAACGACGTAGGGCGAAGTCACTGGGGCGCCGGGCGTCCAGATTCCTTCAACCCATGCGCCACCGGTTACGGTGCGCGTGGCCGGCACGCTGACGAACACGCCGTCGATGTGCCCCTGCATTGAAAGGCTCATTCCAGGCCCTCCGACATAGGCTCTGCGGACACTTTGTGTGTTACCGAGGCGCGCATGGCTCCGGTATCGATCAGCGGGTTATCGCTGCCTTTCTTGCGGATCGTGGATGCGGCATTGGGCGGCGTACGCAACTGGGTCATGTAGACTTTCACCTCGCCAGCCGCGATCACGCCGACCGTTTCCAGAATCTGGTCCATTGGCTGATCAGAATTGATGCCGGCCTCGATCGCCTCAAGGATCAGCGGGGTTGCCTGCTGAACCCCTGGCTCAAGCCATGGCCTGGCCGGGATAGTGATGTTGTGCGGCTGGGTCACCCCAAGCTGCATGTAGCCGGTGCCGGTCTTGAGGAATCTCACCTCGTCTCGGTCAGCGGCAGCCTTCGTGGCGTACCCATAGGACGTGCCGCCGGGGTGCTTCACCTCAGCACCGAACTCGTGGGTCGCGCCCAGCCCGGCCATGGTGATGTCGCCTGACTCGACATTGCCGGCCTCCTCATGGATGCCAACGGTGACGATCTTGTCGGAGCGCAGCGTGGCCAGCTCCTTCGATAGCTGATCTTCCAACTCTTGGAAGCCAATGAGGTCAAGGTTCAGCATCAGACCGCCTTGGCGCCCATCCCAGCGCGCTTCTTCAGCCGGTAGAACTGTTGGCCGTAGTTGGTGTAGGTGAGCCAGTCGTTACCGGCGTCCATCATTGCCGCGACCCGGTACCCAATGGACTCATCACCCACCGACTTCTGTGCCACGTTAAGCCTGGCATCGGACGACGGGGGCGCAGTAGCCCCAAGCGTGCCGTAGTTGGTGGCTAGCCAGTGAGCGGCGAAGTAGGCCATGCCGCGCCACTTGAAGTTGCCGCAGGCCAGCTCGAACGCGCCCCACCGGCATGAACCGGTCTCGGTGTCGGCCTCGCAGAGCGCGGTGGTGATCAGGCTGTCAGGCCATTTCGTGGTATCGGCGAACGCGGGCATGAGCTCCCGGAACGCTGCGATGATTTCCGGGGTGATGTCCATGCGTGCACCTTGAATGAGTGGGCGGCAGGCGCCCGGGTATTACTCGGCAGTGGCCTTGGCGATTTCTTCACGCAGGCGCGCTGCGCCCCAGGTCTTGTTGACCTTCACGCCGGCCCGGCCTGCTTGCTCGCGCAGTGCGTCGATGTCGTCGGTGTCGTCTTCGTCGCCCAGTTCATCTGCGCCTACGCGACGCAGGTCGCCGCTTTCGAGCAGAGCCTTGACGAAATCGATCTTGCCTGCCGCGTCGGGCACCTCTACCGCTGGGTTTTCGCCCGGCAGAACCTGGTAGCTGGTCAGCTCGCCGTCTACCACGTGCTTGATGGTGATCAGCCGTGCTGCTTCGTTCTTCAGGTACATGTCATATCCTCGCCTGGTTGTCCCGGCCGCCACCCCAAGCAGGGCTTAGGCGGCTAGGTGAAGGTTTAAACGTGGTCGCGGTACGCGCCGGAGAACGGATAGCGGAATTCAACGCCGCTGATCTTGTACTCGCAGGGGACGCGAACGCTCAGGTTCCACATCTGCGGAGCCAGGGAGCGCCACGGGATCGGCACCTGCATGCCCAGGTTCTCGTCGTTCAGCTCGTAGGCCATCATGCGGTCCTTGTTGCCGTTGGACACGCCATTGGCTGCCAGCTGGGCGGCGGACAGCTGCAGGCGCTGTTCAACGCGCAGCGGCTGGCCAGTCAGGCCGGTGTAGACGTTGTTTTCCTTCAGGTACTGCAGAACAGTGGTGTTCGGCAGCTCCTTCGACATCGGCATGCTGTTGATGCGGCGCCAGCGCGCCGAGTCCAGCACCAGGACGTTCGGCACGTGAACGGTGGCCGAGTTGGTCCAGACATCACCCAGGAAGTCGTCGATGTCTTCAACGATCTGCATGCCGGTGGTGGCAGGGTCGAACCAGTTCAGGGTCGAGTTCGACAGGGCCAGGTTCGGGTTGTTGAATGCGCCGGTCATGCCGCGCGTCGCATCGCCGAAGTACGCGACGCGCTGGGTGTGTTCCTGGGCACCGCGGAAGGCCGCTCGGGCCTTGGTGGTATCCAGAGGGATGCGCAGCTGCTGCGACTTGCGCAGCTCATCCAGGCTGTAGTCGTACATGTTGCCGGCGTAGCCGATCGGTACGGACGACTTGTTGGCGGACAGAGCCACGTTCGGCAGGTCGTCGGCGCTGGAGCCGATGAATTTGCCGATGGTGACGGCGTCGTAGCTGATGTAGTCCCAGCTGTCCGCCCACTCCGGCAGCTCGGTATGCACCGGGATCAGCTCGGCGTAGTTGATGGCCGCGTACTTCGCCTCGTAGATACGAGACTCCAGGCTGGCCAGCTGGCTGATGTAAAACGCCAGGCCGTCGTCGACGGTTGGCAGGCCGTCGTTGAACGCGACCTGCTCCATGTCGCGACCTACCTGATACGCGATGGCGGCGTCGATGGCTACGACGATTTTCTTGAGCTTCATGATCGGTTAGCCCCCGACTTTCAGAGAGATTTTTGCCAGGGCGCCGGCAGACGCCGAGCTGACCCATTTGGCATTGGGGATCAGCACTGCCAGGGTGGCGGCGGCGCCGACCACATTGGAGAACTGGCCCTGGTTGGTGCCGGTACCGTCGCCGACGACCAGATACACCGGGTCATCCTTGGCCACGGCCACTCGGGCGGTTACCCAGATCGGCGCTACGGTCTCGACGGACATGTCGCGCTTGGCGACGGCGCCGAATACCTCGGTAGACTGGTAGGCGGGGTTCAGTTCGCGCTTCACGACCCCGATGAACTGGGCCGCGGTCGATGCTGCGACCGGGAGCTTGGCGCCATCGTCACCGTCGCTCACAACCCCCAGGCCGAATGCGATGTTCGCGGTGCCCTTGTTGACTTTGGATACGGCGTTGGACAGTTCGCCGTCGGCGACCATGCCTGCGTACGCGACGCCGTGGTTGATTGCGTTGCCACCAATGACTGGCATGATCAGGCCCCCTTAGGCTTGTGAGCGTTGGCGAGGTTTTTCTTGTGCTGCTGGTAGGCGCTCGGCTTGGCATCGCCGGTCTGCACCGGGGTGGCGCCGTCCTTGGCGAGCTGAGCAAGCTGGGCGAGGAGTACCGCGGCATCGCCGGTCGGCTTCTTGTCGCCCTTGTCGCCTTCCTCTTCCTCATCCTTCTCGGACTCAGCGTCGAAAGCGGCTTCGATGTAAGCGGCCGACTTGTCACCCCAGGCGACTTTCGGGCGGGCCACGACCAGCGCAGCGCGCTTGATCTCGGTCACATCCAGGCTGTCGCAGGTGAAGCCGTCGCCGGCAACCTTGCGGGCCAGCTCCTGGGTTGCGCTGATGGCCTTCACGCGCGCGGCAATGGCCTCGTCGCCTGAGGCCTTGCGGGCCTCCTCCAGCTTCTCGGCGGCTGAATCAGCTGCGGCCTGGGCCTTGTCGGCGGTTTCCTGTGCCTGCCCAGCCTTGGCTTCGGCATCGGTGGCCCGCTTCAGCAGTCGGTCGAACGAGTCGGCGACTACCTGGGCGTTCGCAGGATCAGCAACATCAACGTTGCGCCCGCTATCGGTGGTGATAAAAACAGGCATCGTGTTGCCTCCTGGGGTGTGGTCGAAAACTCGAGCGTTGGCACCTGCCCGCGCTCTATCTACGATGGCGACGTGGTTGATCCGGATGTCGCGCTGGATGTAGTCGTATGGCTGGCCGTCAGTGGTGACGCCCGGCGAGTGCTCGTAAATTGCGGTGTAGCCGGCAGAGATCTCGCACTTACCGGCGTTGATGTCGCTGATGGTCTTCTGGTCTTTGACGATCAGGTCGCAGACCACGAAGTCGCCGTCGGGCCGGCCAGCGCCGCGAACCACGCCAACCGCGACGCCCTTGTAGGTCAGGGCGGTGACCAGTTCCTTGGGGTGGTCGTTGGTGATGTCGCTGGCGTCGTAGGTGTCGAGTGACGCCTGGGCGAACACCTCTTCCGGCGGCCGGTAGACGCGAACGATGCGGTTCGGGTCGCCGTCTAGGCCCAGCTCGCGGGCCAGGTATTCCTGAATCCCGGTCCTGGCCACCCGGCCTGGCACCTTGAGGAAGCCCTCGTCGGTGTATTCCCTTTGGGTAATGCGGTACCCAGCCCGGTCAAAAACCGTGCACTTCATGTGGCGGCCTCGCCTTGGAGTGGGTTATCGGTACACGCCTGGATTGGTCTTCCCGGCGTCTTGGTTGGCCTTGACCTCGCGCGCGCTGACAGGGCGGGCGATGCATCTGCACTGGTAATCGGAACCGGGCTTGATCGGGACGCCCTTGTCGTTCAGCGGCAGGCTGTCCCACCGGTACACGCCCTTACCGTAGGCGGTGACCTTGTCGGCGATCTCGCGGTGGCTGTGCCGAACGCGGCGGTCTTCCGAGTCGATCCACTGGAAGTACTCGAAGCCGGCGTCCTGCTGCTGCTTCTCGGCCAGCTCTCCCTGGATCTTCCCGGTCTGGTCCCTGGCAATGACCCTGGCCCTCCGCTGCGTGATGCCGTACTGCTCGGTCAGCGCCTTCTCGATGTAGCCAGGCCGCATGCCGGCGCGCATGTTGGCCATCACCAGCGTTTGCACCTCTTCGAGGTACTTGGCCGGAATGGACTTAATGAGCTGGGCATTCTGCTGTGCAGAGGCGTGCAGGTAGTCCTGCATCTGCTTCGATCCGCTGAATACGTCGATGCCGACCGACTTCTTCATGTCCCGCTCGGACTTCTTCAGCGAGGCCTGAACGAATTCCCCGGCGATGCGCTGGGCGCCTGCGCTGACCCTCTCGTTCTGCCACTTGGCGAACAGGAAGCTCATGGCGTTGGTGATCAGGTCGGACCAGGCGTCAGTGGTGACCAACGAGTCCTGGGTGTACTCCGGGGCCAGCTGGCGAACCAGCGGCATGATCTCCTTGGAGATGTCGGCCTTTACCTGCTTCACCAGGCGCTGCAGCTTGGCGTTGTACTGGATGCCGATCATGTCCATGGTCAGGCATCCTTATCGTCTTCGCCTTCCACCGGCTCGTTGAACATATCCAGGTCTTCGTTCTCCTCCAGTGCGGCGATCTTGTCATCATCGAACTGGTAGAGCTCTTCGGCCTGCAGGCGCCGCTGAATCTGGCTGGTGGTAACGATGCCGCCGTCCTTGTAGAGGATGTCGGTCTCGGCCTTGGCCTTGTTCGCCTGGGCAATCTGGACGATGTCAGGCTGCTTGAACGGGTTCCAGACGTAGTTGAAGTCATCAATCCAGCGTCCAGTGGCCGATCGCACCAGCACTTCGTCCATCTGCCGCAGGCCTGGGTCGATCTGCGTCATCCGCCTCGAGGAGAGGTGGTTGTAATAATTGGTGTCGTCGCCTTCGCCGTTATTGCCCAGACCCTTGGCCGACTCGCCGAACAGGCGGGTCACTGGGATGCCGGCGGCGCCGCTGATCCAGGTCATGAGCAAGTCGAGCACCGGGGCAACCCCGGATAGCTCCAGGGTCTTGCGGTCGTACTTCTCATCGCCATCCAGCAGCGCCATGTTGATGCTGGACTTCATCATGCTGAACAGGGCGTAGCGCTTGGTAATCGCGTCGTCCTGGTCGCTGGCCATCTCATCAGAGAGGCCTTCGCGGGTGATGATGTCGACGTTCGCCTCTTGCAGCAGCTCGGCAATGCCGTCCTTGCTCGCGACGATGTCCATCACGTCGTCCAGACACTTGCGCAGCTCCGAGTCGCCCCAGCCTTGCGTCTGTGCACGCTGGCGGCGCGGCAGCTTGGCCCCGGCGAACCTGGCAAAGTGCGTCCAGTGGATCTGCTGGGCGCCTGCGGAGATGGTGTAGAACTCAGGCTGCAAGTAGTTGGCGGCCAGGATGTTGGTCTGATTCAGGTCCATCGCGGTCATGTCGAAGCGATCGACCACCAGCAGGCGGTACAGGTCGCCTTTCTTGATCCGGTCAGGCCGAAGCGGCTTGTCCAGTGGCTGGTTGGTCAGCATCAGGATGCCAGCGCCGCCGTACAGCCTGGCCCAGCTGGTGGCCTCGCTGACCATCGCCGGCAGCTGCAGGCGGTCTTCCTCGGCTCGAATAACGTCCGCGTCGTCGCACTTGAGGGTGCGCCACTCGCGGGTCATGTCCTCGGCAGGGTAATCGACGATCGCCCGGGCCAGCCATGAAGTCTGGTAGGCCGCGTCGAGCTGCTGGAAATCGTTGAGGAACGCGTACTGGAACTGGTTGTGCGAGCGCTTGGCCTTTGCTGTGCCAAGCCCTGACACCACGTTGACCAGACCATCCGAGGATGACCTGATCGTCGCCTCGTACTGCTTCGCGGCCTTCACGAGGGCTTTGCCCAGCTTCTTGTCGGCCGGCGCTAAGCCCTTTTTGCTCATGTAGTCACCAATAGGTCAGAGGAGTTCGCGTATCGAGCGCTTGCCTTTGATGTAAACCTCGGACAGGGCATCGATCATCACGTCTGTCTGGTCGTCGAACTTGTGGCTATCGTCTGCGGTGAAGGATGCAACCTCGCAGACGAATTCGTAGTTCTGGGGGTCGTCGTAGGGCAGGCACACCAGCTTGGCAGCGTGGAAGCCCTGCACGTCGAGCGCACGGGTCAGCTTGTCGCGCTCACGCGGTACTGGCGTCACCTTCAGGGGCAGGCGCTTTTCCATCTCTTGGATCAGACCTGTGCCGCTCGATTTGTCCTCGACGTAGACCTTGCGGAGAATTCCGTTCTGGCGTCCGTTTTTGGCCCAGCATCCGTTGACGAAGGCCTCGAACTCTCGCCTGAGGGTCTTGGCATCCATCCGGCCGCGCTTCAGGCCTAGGCGGTAGATGCGTCCCTCAGCGACACCCCACTCACCGAACACCGTCCAGTCGTTCCATGTATTGGTCTTCTGCGCGGTGTCAGCGGTGACGAAGCGATAGTCAAACTTCTCCGGCACCGGCAGGTCGGCGCCTGCGTCAACGTCGCCGTAGTACTGGAAGTCATCAGCCGAGAATATCCCGCCGTCGAGCGTGTCAGGGTCCTGCATGTACTGGCTGCTGAAGGTGTACGGGTGGGCCGTTCGGAGCGCGATCAGGTCGTGAACGCTCTCCTTGGCCGGCCAGTACGACCAGTAGCCGTCAACCTGCTCTGATCCGCACACGCACTTGATGCAGCGCTCGCGGATGCCATCGGGAAGGCTGTCGATGTATTCCTGGTTGACCAGGGCTGGGATCTTGATGTGCAGGTCAATCTTCAGACCCATGCCGCCGGAAAGCAGGAAGGCGGTCGAGTCGTCGATGTGCCCGCGCTGCTGGATGGCAACGAATGGTGTGCCGCTGTGTGCTTTCCGGCTGCGCAGGGTGTTCACCAGGCGGGTATGCGACTTGCGCCGCTTCGCCTCGCTGAACAGGTCGTCGATCTTGTCCCAGTCGTCCGCCTGGATGTGGCCGGTGTAGCCGTCACCCATGTAGCCGCCACGGACACCCGTGATCTGGCCGCCGCTTGAGCGACTGAACAGCTGGTGGATACGCTTCCCGTCCCGAGCCAGTGTCCAGTCGTCAACCTTGTCCTTCTCGATTTCGAGAGGGTAGAACTCGCGGAACTCGGCGGACTTGACCAGCGCGCGGCTGCGCAGGCTGTTCTCGTCCACCAGGTTCTTGGAATAGCTGGTGTTGAGGATGCGCACCCGGCGGTGCTTCACCATCGTGTAGACCGGCAGGTGGACAGACCAGAACTCGGTCTTGGTGCCACCCGGCGGGATGTTCACGATGATGTTCTGCGCCTCACCTGCAAGCATCTTGCGGGCGGCGTAGTCGAAGTAGTGGTGATGCCAGTTGGTGCGGAAGCTGTCGCCCTGGGTGATGTTGAACCACAAGGACGTGAAGGCAAGAGGGCTGTGCTCGCCAGCCGCTATCAAGGCGGAGCGCTCAGCGTGGCTCAGCGCGTCCCACTCGATAGGTTTGATAGCCATCAGTCCACCAGCTTGTCTACCAGCGCAGATACCAGCGCCTGATCCACCTGCTGGGGCGCCTTCGGCGTCATTGATCCATCCGACGAACTCAGGTCCACCTGCTGCTTGTTGGTGTATGCCCCACCGGACTCTTTTGCGGCCTGCTCCAGGAGCTGTGCGGCCAGGGCCATGTTCTTCATGCCCTCGGCTCGGGTAGCCATGCGATCTAGCATGCGTAGGCGGTAGGACCGGTTGGCGATCGGTATCTCTGCCGAGTCCTCTCGGAAGCGCTTGCGGGTGTCCTCGAACAGGGTCACCCAGCGGGCAGCAAGATTGCGTGAAGCCCTCTTGGTTGGGTCGTACGCCTCTACTGACTGGCGAGTGACCACCAGCCCGAATTCCTGTTTGACTGACTCAGCCACCTGTGACGGCGTATCGAAGCAGGCCAAGGCCTGAACGATGAACGCCTTCACCTCGTTGTTCAGGGTTGCCATGTTGGTTTGTTCCGTCAGGCGCCCGTCAAACTTCACGCCAGCTTAAGCAGGCATGTGCCACAGGCCCTCGAAATGTTGATCTTGGCCACCTCGGGCGGCCGGCTTGCAGCGTCGATCAGCTGCTGTACGTCGTGGCTCGGACCATACCGGCGAACCACTCCGACGAACTCTTCGACGTCATGGCCGCGCATCTCAAGCTTGGGCATGCCGTCTTCGCCGAATGCTGGGGCACCGTACTTATCGAGCTTATGCGCGATGTGGTACAGCTCGTGCTCGACCAGGGCGCAGAACTCGGCTTCGCTGCATTGGGCGCAGTAGTCGCCTGCCAGGGTGATGAGGAAGTCTGGCTCCTCGCCGAACCAGTCGCGGATCTGCTGCTCCTGCCGCGCCTTCTGCCATCCCCCGGCACGGATCATCAGCTGCTCGGCTTGACCAAGCACGCTGCGACCCTTCTTCGCGAAGCTGGACGACGCCCACATGACGCCGATGCTGGCGTCGATGAGGTGGGCATGCTCTTCGTTGTGAATGCTGCCGGTGTCGGCGAGGATCTGTTCCTGTATCCATTCCCACACTTCGGGCGCTGGGCGCAAGGTGAGCCATGGAGATTCGAGCAGGTCGGCCGGAGGCATTGGTCTGCTCATGATCATCTCCGCGCCACGAAATGGCGTACTTGCGTTTTGTGGCGCGCCCTACCCTTGCTGGAACACATGACCTCGTCTGCCGACCGCGTACAGAACGATGCCGAGCTTCATGATCACGCCATACAGGGTTGGAACGTGCCCACTCATGGCCAGGACGAACGAACCGAACGCGCCGATGGCCACCAGGTAGAACGCGGTGGCGAGCATTGGCTGGTCTACGGGCCGGATGCGACGCAGGTAGTCACATGCCGCTATCACCACCAGCACACTCAGGAATGCGTTTGTGCCAATCAGGACTTGAATCAGGGTCGAGCTCATCAGGTAGCTCCTTTGGCTCCGAACGACCCCACAAGCGACTTCAGCACCGGGATGATGTTCATTGCCAGAAGGCCTATCAGAAAGGCCACGCCGTATTGGGTTTCTCCGCTCGTACCGAGGTTGAAGTAGCTGATGGCGAGCGGGGTGCAGAAGATTGCAGATGCGAAGCCGGTGAAGAAGGCCGCTACAGCCTGGCCCCGGGTGAGACCTCGCAGGAAGGTCAGGGAAAGGATCGCCCCTGCGAAGCCACCAATAATCACGCCGTACTTCACCAGCAGGACGCCGGCAGTCGTGCTTGCTGGTTCGGCCATTGGTTGTCCTTGGGAATTCAGGGCCTCTTGAGGGCCTATTCGTGCAATAAAAAACCCGGCGCAATGGCCGGGTTCTGTGTGTCACTCCTCAACACGCGCAGGAATGACAGGATGCAAGAATTCTGTTGCACCGTTGCAGAGTTGTCAAGCGGCATCTGCCATCAAAACGCCTTCCTCCTGAAGTATCTTGGCAGACGCTGCCAGCGCCTCAGCCACCATCTCGTCGAGCACCTTCTCGATGCCCTTCTTCCAGCGCCAATACGTAGTCCGGTTCAGGCCCTGGCCATCCCATGTGTTGATGTCGTAGAACTCGGCTGGCAGCACGATCATGTCGGTGGAGCGCTTCACGTACTGCTCGCGGCGCGCCTGGCCGGCATCCTCTGGCATCTCGCCGCCGTCCAGGTGCTTGACCACGCCAGCATGCAGCGAGTCGAACTCAGCACGCTCACGGGCCGCCCGGCTGGCCACCTCATGCCCCGACTGGGCCTGCACGCCCTTCACTGGCGGGATAGCCCAGGCGGTTACCGCCTTGTACCGGAACAGGTTCGGCGCCTGGGTGGCGATTAGCGGCACCAGCTTCCCGATGGCCTCGACCTTCTTGGCCTTGTGGGTGGAGAACCTGGCCGTCAATGCATTCCAGTGCCGCGGGATCAGCTTGCTGTGCAGGCGGGCGTGCACCCAGCAGTCCACCAGCATCGCCGCATCCTTCCCGGTGATCTCCCCCTTCAGCTTCGAAGCCTGAACCTTCGGCTCGAAGTCGCCACCACCAACGCCGCTCATGGTCTCTGCCGCTAGGGCGCACACTACCGCGGCCAACACGCTTTGATATTTCACTGTCCCTGCTCCTTCTTGCGGCGATACGAGATAACCATGCCACGCACTACGCAGTAGCCGGCGATGATGAAAATGCCCAGAGCCAGCAGCTGGGCGCTGTCGATTGGTGTCCAGTTCATGCTGCTGCCCTCCGTAGGTCTTTAAGCTTCTGCCTGTACAGGGCCTTGATGGCCTGCAGGTCTTCGATGGTCAGGCGCTGGGGCTTATGAGGCCCTTCGAGCCATTCAACCTGGTCGGCGCCGATGCGCTTCACCAGACGGATTCGGTACTCGACCGCGTTGCCCGACAGGTTCCGGTTGCACTTAACGCACTGCCGGTGGACGTTGAGCGGCTCGAAGCGCAGTTCCGGGCAGGCGCCCACCGACCGGTAATGCCCGGCGTCCCAGCGGCTGCCGGTAATGAGGTCGTGGTCGCTCGGGCTTGAGTCGCAACTGATGCACGGCAGGCCGGCGTCGCGCTCGCGGATGTAGGCATTGAACGCGGTCTGTGCCTCGGCCATGTGCTCGCGGCGGGTCTTCAGCTTCTCCCGGCGCTCCTGGAGGTCCTGGCGGGCCTGCTTGGTGATGGCCTTGGCCGCGACCTTCTGCAGCTTCGGATCTTTGGCCATGGCCTTGGCACAGGCGATGCTGCACACCTTCTGCGTGGTCATGGTCGGCTTGAAGAGCTTGCCGCAACCTGGTGCCTTGCACTTCTTCGGCTTGATCTCCTTGGCAAGCATCAGAAATCATCCCCTGCACTGAACCCAACCAGAAAGATGGCAACCGCCAGCATGAACACCACGCCGCCGTGTACCTGGGCGGTGACGGAGTACGCGGACAGGGCCGTTATGAGCGTGCCGCCGCAGACGACTTTCAGGATCTTGGAGATGCCCATCAATACTGCCCTCCCCACCGATCCGGCTCGGTCCAGCGAACGCCGTGCTCGGCGCCGAAGGCATGCATCACTTCAAACAGGTCGCTGAACCACTTCTGCGACTGCTTGCGGGTCGATACGCCTAGAACGACGAAGCCGCCGTCGATGCCCGGTACCGCATCCTGCTTCTGCACCGCCGCACTGAAGATGTGCTTCCAATCCTCGTCGGTGAGCTTGCGGCCGTACCACTCCACCTGCTGGGATACGTCGCGGAGCATTGCCCACATCTTGCGATTGCAGACGTCGGGCCGCTTCTCGTCCTTGATTACCACCACCTTGGGCTTGGTGAGGTCGATGGCGTGCAAGGCGCCGTACAGGCGGTTGAGGTCCTGGCTGCTGCGAATGGCGAACTCAGTCACGGCCAAACTCCTTCAGCAGGTTGCGCGCGGCCATGACGGCCCACTTGTCGCCAGAGGTTCTGCTGACTTCTGCCAGGAAGCTGCGCATCTTTTCGTTCTCGGCTAGAAGACTCAGGACGACCTGCGGTGAGGCCTCGGCAACGAACGCAGCGTCCGTGTCGGTAGCCCAGTCGGACTCGAACAGAATGGAGATGCCCACGCCAGAGGATGTTGGAAGATCAACGAAGACAATCGGGTTTTCGTCGTCACCATCACCAGGCCCGTAGCGCCAATCACCTATAGTCGCGCCCTCGGCGAGGGCCCTAAGCTTCGTGTGGTTGATGGTCATGGCCAGACCCTCTGCATGATTTTGAGATTGGCGTACGCAGCCCCTAAAAAAACCAGCCCCCAGGCATGCGCATGGGAAAAGAACAGCCCAGCGGCGGCGCAAGACACCAACAGACCAATAACGCCTACAGCGCGCTTCATGGCGCCACCTTCAGACCCTGGGCCTCGATGGCCCGAACAGCACCCGGACGGGTGAGCCAGCGCTCATGCTCAGGTTTGCCGGTGACAGATCCGTATTTCAGCTGGTTCAGAGTCAGGCCTTCCGGCAGCTCCACCACCACGGCTTCGCGGGAGGCCTTCCAGCCCCACCATGCAGCCTGTTCGAATGGGTCGACGTAATCGCCGTTGTTCTTGTTCCGGCGCAGGGATGGCTTCGCGAAACCATCATCGGCCGCCTGCTTTACCAGCGCCGCCTCGAACTGCTCGCGCATCTTGTTGGTGTCCATCAGTGCTTCTCCCCGGCCAGAAAGTCCGATACCGATTTCCCGGTCGCGATGTGTTCAAGGTTTCCCTGGACGTTGGTGCAGAACTCGCCTTTCGGCAGGTACAGGCGATCGAACTCGCCATGCCATTCGTGGATGCTTGGATCGCATGCGGAGCACAGCATCCAAGGCTGGCTTGGCAGACCGCGCCACTGCCCTTCCATGCGGAGCCAGAAATTGCTGGTGGCAGTGTTCTCTCGGCATCCACAGGCGTAACACTGGAACAGGCTCATACGCCCTCCCCGGCCGGCTGCCCGGCGCGCTTGATGTTCAACTTGGCCAGCAGGTGTGCACGGCACGCGGCGGCGCTCGATGGGATCTGCTGTAGGTGCAGCAGGCGGGCCTGGCGTTGGCTTGCGTACTCGTCGGCCAACTCAATCAGGCTCTTCTGGCTGTCGTGGCCGATGCCGGTGGCGATCTTGCCGTCCAGTGGCTGGCCTTCCTTAGCTCGGCGCAGCACGATGTCGTAGGCCCGGTCGAAGCGCGCCTGCAGGCCTTTGTCGTTCTGCTGTGCGGCGCGCAGGTCGAACAGGCCGGTGGCCACCGCGGCGATCTTCACGCCCTCGTGGCTGTAGACGCCCAGTAGGGCCTCGACCCACGCAGCGGCCGGCGCCGGCATGCCGAAGTCTTCAGGAGTCGGCTGGCACATGGCGATGAACTCGCCCACACTCGGTGCGAAAGGCTTCTTGAGCTTGCGGCACTTCTCGATGCCGAACTCAATCTGCTCGATGGTGCGGATGCCCTCGGCGGCGAACTCCTTGATCCACTCCTCCTTGGCAGCCGCCAGAGCCTCAGTGGATGGCCAGGCTTGGCGCCAGGCTGGGAAGATCCCACGCAGGCGGCGGAACAGGCCATTGACCACCTCAGCAGTCTCAAGCGAGACCACCACCGGCCCGCCGTGCATCTCTGGCGGCAGGTTCTGCATCGTCGCCATCAGTTGGTTTGCTGATTTCATGTGCGCACCATCAGCCCTTCGGCCCAGGATGAGTCATTGAAGTCGGGTTCGTTGCTCTGGCGGCGGGCCGCGGATTGGTTCCCATTTGCTGGCTTGGGTAGCTCGTCTTCCCAGCGCTTGCCGTTCAGCCAGGTGGATGCGTGCGGGATAAACTGGCCGCCGTCCTTGGTCCAGTCGGTCGATACGGTCCAGGCAGCCAGGGCTTTGGCCATCAGGTCGAACAGGTCAGCAGTGACCTTGAGCTTCGCCCAGGCTTTCTTGGCGTCGGCCTTGCTCACCTTGCGCGGGTACAGCGACCAGAACCGTTCGAAGTCGACCAGCTCGCCTTCGCGAGAGTCAGTCCTTACTCCCTTCAGTCCTTGCTTACCTTCAATACTTACTAGTGTCGGATTTGCCGGATACGGCTGAGCCGGAAGCGGTTCAACCGGATACGGCAAAGCCGGAAGCGGTGTTTCCGAGACGACGTAGTGGGTTTCGCCCAGCAAACCGGACTCGCCACGGTCCTGGCGACGCTCGACGTAGCCGGCGGCGATCAGCTCTTGCAGCAGTCCGTACACGCCGTCACGCCCGGTGGGTTTCGAGGACTTGGCAGTCTCGTTGCGCAGGTGGGTGACGGACACAGCCCAGTGGTCAGGCTTGCCCAGCAGGAAGACCAGAAGGCCACGGGCAGCCCAGCTCAGGCGCCCGTCCTCGCTGATCGACTTGTTGAGCATGTAGAAATTGGCCTCGGGGCGAGGTGCGCGGATGATGCTCATGGCTCCTCCTGCTCGATCATGGCGCGCAGATCGCGGTCGAGGTCGGTGACCTTTGCCCAGTCGTGCCCGATATTCATGTACACCGCGACAGTGTCGTTACTGGTCTCGTCGCACTTCTTGCGCAGCCAGGTGTAGAGCACATGAGTGCTGGCCAGGACATCGATCTTCTTTTTCTGGTCGGCTGAATAAGCCTTCCAGTTGTCGCGCTCTCGCTCCAGGGCCAGGAACCGAAACCACAAGGCGGTGTGATCGGCTCGATACTTTTGGATGTACGTAAGCATGGCCTGTGCCGATGCGTAGAACTCGCGGCGCGACTCTTCGTCGGCCATTGCCAGTTCATACGGCAGACCGATATTCACTTCGTCCATGTCGGTCATGCTGCACCCCGCACGGCCTTGTCGTGGGTGTGCAGGCCGTCCCAGTTCTTCTTCATGGGCAGCTCGCCGGCCAGGTACATCTCGTACAGGCGCGCGGCGCCCTTTCGCAGCAGGATCGGCGTGTAGCTGATGAACGACTCCTTCCCGTGCGGGGCGATCGTCTGCTGATGCTCGGTCATGTACTTGTCGCGGGCGTAGGCGGCGACGCGGTAGCGGGTACCGGACTTGCTCTCGTTGTAGAGCCAGTTGCGGCCTTCAAGGAAGTGACCAACCTGCATCACGTTGACCCCATTGAGGCCCTTGCAGAACTGGACGTGGCTCATGCCTTCCTTGAACAGGTTCTCCAGGTGGTCGATCTTCTTGGCCTGGGCCTCGACCTGGACGGTGAGCAGGACGCGGGCCTTCTCCGACTCCAGGGCCATCTGGAGGATTTCCAGCTTGCTGAGGTCGGCGGGCTGGGCCGGGACGGATTTAGCCAGGCGCCAGAACTCCTTCACCAAGCGCTTCTTAAACTCACGGACGATTGCCGTGTTACGCATGTAGGTCAGCAGGAGGGTCGCCTGCTGCTCGTTCATCAGCGCGATCTCGCGGGATTGCATGCCGCCAGCAGTCTCGAAGGGTTCGATTTGGAATCGCACCCCTCCGAATTCGCTGAAGTCGGCCTGGTACTTGCGAACCAAGGCAATCACGCTGGCGTGCTCATTACCGGTTTCGTGAGCGATGGTCCCGGTGGTGGTCACCGCCTCACCGTCGACGATGGCGACGATTTGATTGCGCGCCACGAAATCGAACTTCGCGTTTTGTGGCGCGAGATTCGATAGGGCTTGTATACTGGATTCCTGCAGATGCATAATTCACCTCAAGAGTTTTATGTGAAGCAGAGAGCCGGGCCGCAATCCCGGCTTTTTTGTGCTTGTAAGAAGCCCGAAAGAGGGCCTCTGTGTTTCCACAATCAGGGAACATCGAGGCCCTTTTTGTGCCCTACCAGCCCCAACACGGGGGCCTTGTGTCGCATTTGTCTCAATTGCTCCTGCACCGCGAGTGAGCGACTCATTTCCAAGTACTCATCCGTCGATCTATCCAGGCTCCAGCCAAGGTCGGCAGCCAGCTGTCGAACCTCAGCCTTCACCTCGATTGGCAGCAATTCGAAGGTGGTTTCAGGCATAGGCCCTCCATAGGGGCTTCAGGCCGTTTTATCCTGCTCACCAGCGCCGTTCATTTCTCGGAGCAGATCAGCAGCGCCCAGGCGGCGGCCGAGGTTGGCCAGTTCGTGCACGTAGGTGGCCAGCTGCATGCCAGCCATACGGGCTTCCATACGCAGCTTTCGAACCTCTTCAGGCTTCCAGCGCGACTTGATCACTTCGCTGCGTTTGTTGGCGGGGTCCAGGTGCATTCAGGGATTTCCTTGTGATTGAAAAGTGTTTAAGCGGCAGATTTCTTGAGGCTTTGCTTGCCGTTCTTGGCCAGCTCAGCGTGCATTTGGTCGATAGCGGTACCAGCTACATAGCTGGGGTTGCTGATCTGGCCGTTGCGAATTCGGAAAACCGTCGATACGTCGCACTTGGCGCGCTCTGCAATGGCCTTGTAGGTCATGCCTGAGCCAAGCAACTCGTCCAGTTTTTTGGGAAGATCGGTAGCGCTCATGGCTGCCTCCTTTGTAGATATGCACATAATCATGCACTGGTGCATATCTGTCAACGCTCAGCTGTATTGCCCTATGCACTGCCGGGAGGCAGCATTGCACCTATGCATAAATCGATAGACAAAATTCTCGCTCAACTCATGGCCGCAAACGGCATATCTCAGGTTGAGCTGTCGAGCCGCACTAGCGTCGGCCAGTCGACCATTTCCAGGATCCTCAAGCCCCAAGGCCCAAAAGGCATCAAGGAGCCGACCGACAAGCAGGTCAGACCTTTGGCCGAGTTCTTTGGGGTCACCACCGATCAGTTACGCGGGTATGAGCCGCTGGGCGAAGGTGAGCCAGAGGCGGAGCGACGTGAAACTCTATCTACCGCAGATATCGTAAAGCAGATGCTGGCGAAGCATGGCAAAGGCCTGTCTTCGGACGCCCGACAGAAGATCGCCGACGCTATCGAGGAAAAATCTTCTGAGCAGCAGGCTTCGTCCAACGTAGTCACCGTGGACTTTTCGAGGCCCGGCCAGGTCGGCGACGAGGTCTGGATCGCTCACTATGACGTCCGGGCAGCAATGGGTGGCGGCCAGATCCCTCACGACTATCCAGAAATGCTGCAAGACATTAGGGTCAGCCCCCGCCACCTTCGCGAAATGGGTGTAACGTTCAAAGAGCACTACCACCTGAAGATGATCACCGGATGGGGCCAGTCTATGGCACCCACGATCAAGGACCGCGATCCACTCCTGGTCGATATCACCATTCGTGAGTTTACGGGCGACGGGATCTACCTCTTCTCCCACGACGAGATGCTTTACGTGAAGCGCTTGCAGAAGAAAGGTAAGGACCGCTTCAAGATGATCTCCGACAACAAGCACCATGATCCCGAGGATATTCGCGTGGATGACACGCATATCCTGGCACGCGTGCTTTACGTCTGGAACGGTCAGCCCGTCTAAGCCAGGGCAGGACGCTCTAACCATTCAATCGAGGCCCGCCAAGCGCGGGCCTTTTCATTCCCTATGGAAAAATTTATGCACTAGTGCATTGACACCCCATTTGCACTGGTGCATATTTTGTCCATCGAGGCGCTACACAGCCCCTCGGGAGGCCCTCACAGGCCGCCGCTCTTTCACATTGATGGGAACCTCGCGGATCGATCCCGGCAACGGTACAGCGCGAGCAATAAATTCGATCCCCATGCCAGCTCTGGAACTGGCCAGCTCGAAGCCATGCGGCGCGCTCCCTCACTGAAAGCGTCAAGCGGGCCAAGGGTTGCGCTGCAAACGCTCCCTGCCGGGATGCCCTCAGAACGGGCGTCGGTGCCTGGCACAGCGCGAGCAGCGAGCAAGACCACGTATTCACTGAAGCACCTGGGCGACCGGGTGCTTTGGGAATCCACTGGAGGAACACGAAATGGGCTTGGACGTTTCTGCATTCAGCAAACTGGTAGAGGCGCCTGACGCCGAGCGTGATGAACACGGCGACCTGGTCGACTACGACAACTACCGCGACTTCTACTTCAACAAGGACTTCCCAGGCCGCGCCGAGGGCCTGAAAGAGGGCATGACCTACAAGCTTGGCGAGGAAGGCTCAGGCTTGAGCACTGGCTACGGTCGCTACAGCGCATGGCGCGATGAACTGGCGAAGCTTGCCGGCTACACCCCGGATGCCAGCCCAAGCGACGAATACGAAAAACGCTTCCCCTACTTCGGAGGTGCGAACAAGGCAGGTGAAGGCCCGTTCTACGAGCAGATCCTGTTCTCGGACTGCGACGGCACCATCGGCCCTGTAGTCAGCGCGAAGCTGGCCAAGGACTACGCCGACTTCGCGGAGAAGGCCGAGGCCGTTGGCGGCTACTTCTGGGAAAAGTACCAAGAGTGGAAAGTTGCCTTCGAGGTTGCGGCTGACGGGGGCGCGGTCGTTTTCCACTGATTTCACTGGCTGGCCTTGGCGACAGGGCCAGACAGGAAATCAACCGCCCTGGAGGGCAGCATGTACTGCACCGATGATGAGATGAAGATCACAAAGACCGGGCGCGTCACCATCACGAAAGACGGCATCAGCGTCGAAGGATTCAGCGTTAAGGGCGCGATGTGCCGAGACGTTGCAGTTATGGCCGCAGCCTGGGCGATTGGCGAGCTGCAACGCGAGATGCTGAAGACCATCGCCAAGCCAGGCGGCGGGAAGATCGGCGTCGACTGATTCCCTGACAGCCGGAAAAACGGCCCGATGCCCTGCTCCCCATCGCAGGCTGCATCGGAGTGTGATCTGAATGCGCAGGCTGATGCGCTGTTTACTGGGCACAAGCGGCCACAGGCAGAAATGCCGTGATTAGAGCAGCTGGATGGCTCCGCTTCCAAGCCAGCACGCCGGAGATCAGCGCCGGCCAGATCACACCCCGATGCAGTTTTCATCGATTTAAAGCGCATCACCGTGAGCCTTATGCAACTTAAGGCTCATCGCAGTAAACATTAATCGACGTACACGCAGGCGAATCCGGGGCCTACCCGGCCAGACCAGATGCATGTGAGGTAGCGCTCACCGCCTGCACCCCTTCCCTTCACTTCGACTCAAGGAGACGCAAATGCTGACGCATGAGCGCCTGCGCGAGCTATTGGCTTACGACCCTGAAAGCGGGGTCTTTACCTGGCTCCAATCGAAAGGCACCCGAGTTGCTGGAAAGCCTGCCGGTTATATCTGCGGCGAGAAAGGCATCTACATCATGGTCGACAAGAAGGGCTACCGAGCCCATCGCCTCGCATGGTTCTACATGACTGGGGTATGGCCTGCAGACCAGGTTGATCACATCGACAGAAACCCAAACAACAATGTTTGGGCGAATCTGCGCGAGGCCACTGGATCCGAGAACAGCCACAACACCAAGCGTGCGCATACCAATACCAGCGGCGTAAAGGGCGTGTCGTGGGTATCAAGTCTGGGAAAGTGGCGCGCACAGGTGAAACTTCGCGGCGTCATCCATTGCGCTGGCGACTTTGACGACCTTCAGAAAGCTACAGAGGCTGTTCGATCTCTGCGATCCAGGCTGCATGGCGAGTTCACTTGCCACGGGTAGCCACCTATTCCCCTAAATCAAAAGTGACCGCATTGGCAGGCGCCAGGCCACCTTTCACGGTGGGTTTGGTCACCCGCGCCTGGCTCCTGACCAATGCGGCCGCACAACCACCAGGAGGACGCCATGGGCGCACTTCGAGCAGCACAGTTTGAGTACGACAACCGGATGCCTCCGGCGGTGAGTGAAAGCTCGCCCGAGGAACGCTGGATCGACGACGGCATCGCTGAGCTGATGGCGCGCCGCGACTTCGTGTTTGAGCGCCGTCTTCGGCCGCAGCAGGGCGTCACCTTCGAACGCTTCGCCCAGGCTGTGGATGAGTTCGTGATGGGCCAGCTGGGGCTGTCCGGAATCAGCAACTCGGTCCTCGGTCGACTGGTACTTGCCGCTCGCTGCAAGTCCAGCACCGATGCTGCGGCGGCGGCCGACGAAATCATGAGCGTCGCCAGCCCTGAGGCCATGCTGCAGGAAATCGCTCGCACGCTGCTCAAGCCCTTCGCCAAAGAGGGAGTGCTGGCCCAGGCCGAGGACGCGCAATGAGAAGCCCGCACGTCCTGATCGACGAAGAGCTCGACGCCCTGGCACACCCCGGCACCGACCTGAGCTGGCAAGTGATGGTGCAGAAGCTCCTCACCGAAATGCTGGCCGACCAGCGCATCACCATCGAAGAGTTCAACCACTACTGCGGGCGCCTCAACAAGATCGTTGATGGGCGCAAGGAGGTCGCGTGATCAAGATCGACTGGCGCATGGCGCCTGAATGGGCAGACGGCCACGGCCTGATTTCCTGGCAAGGATTCACCGAAGTCTGGATCAACGCCGATCAGTATGCGGTGGTTGGTCGTGAAGGTGGCCCTTACCCATGGGGCGGCGGCACTGGCGACACCAGGCACAACCATACGCGCGGCCAGGTCGAGTACATCACCCCTCGACCTGATCGATGGGATGGCGAAGGCCTTCCGCCAGTTGGCACCCTGGTAGAAGCTTCATTTGCCTGTGAGGACTTCGAGGCTTGGCATAACGGGGTTTGCGTTGCTGTTGGCGAGGACCCAGAAGGAAGAGAAGACTTCTGCGTGGTCCAGTGCGGCAAGAAGATTGCCATGTACAGAGACGAAGCCAAGCGCATTCGCCCTCGCCGAACCCCAGAACAGATAGCAGCCGATGAGCGCTTGCACAAGATCAGGAACGCCCACACCCGCATTGCAAGAACGCTTGACCAGTTCAAGCAGGACATCCCGGGACAATCAGCGGCCAGGGCTGTTATCGAGGCAATGATCGACGCTGGCTACTGCAAGCAGGAGGCGTCATGACCACGCCAATCGTTCAAACACTAATCGACGAGCAGATCGCCGAACTGCCCGAGGCCCAGGCCATGCCGGCTGACCGGGTGCTGATGCTGTTCAAGGGTCCGACCCTGTTCGACGCCAAGAAGGCCGCTGCCGAGGCCTTCATCGAGAACCCAGAGGCTGTCACCCGCAGCTGGTGGATGTGTGGCGAGTGGACGCTGGGCTACGAGGTGCGCTTATGACCAAGCCAAAATACGCACCAGGGGAGCTAGTTCGCATCAGAAGGCCTCGCATAAGCGTTCGCGATCAACCAGACAGGATGTCGCCTGAAGGCTTATGGCTCGATACATGGACGGTTGATCACGGGGAGTTCTTGGAAGACAACTACAGCCTTGCTGGTCGTCTATGGCACGCGGTTAAGGGTCGATGCGATGAGCGCGGTACCCAGCAAAGAAACAATCCTCGCTATCAAGGTTGCACGCTTGGCTTTGAATGCTTTCAAGAATTTGCAGCTTGGTGTAATTCGCAGTACGGGTATGGTTTTCGCGATCAAAACGACATGAAGTGGGAGATAGACAAGGACATCCTTGTTCCTGGCAATAGAGTATACGGGCCGGATTTCTGCTGCTTTGTGCCTCGCAGAATAAATAGCCTCTTCACATTTTCATCAAAGATGCGTGGCGATCTGCCTCTGGGGGTGAGCCCATTCAAAGGTGATCCCAAGGTTCTACGAGCCAGGATTCGCATCGGAAATGGTAAAAGCAAGCACCTTGGCATATTCAGGTCCGCTATCGATGCGCACAGAGCTTGGCAGGAGGAGAAGTCTCGGATCATTCGAGAAGAGGCCTTATTGCTTCCCGATGAAATGCAGCATGTCGCGCAGGGTCTTATTCGTCACGCCGCCATGATCGAAGAGGATATCCGCAATGGATTGGAAACCATTCGTTAGTTGGTCATCACTTCGCGGCTCCTTCATCGCCCTCACCTTCTGCACCGGCTGGCTCCTTCTGAGCGCACTGGCTGGCTCTATCACCCAATAACCAACACGTCAGCGCCCACCGCATGGATGGCGCGGGAGTTTCGCATGTCCTGGATTGTCCTGATCGACCTGCGCGAGAACAACGGCCACTTCATCAACCTCGTTGATGAGAACGAAAACATCGCCAAATTCCCAACTCGTGAAGAAGCCATCGCCGCCGCGCGCCGCAACGAGTTGAGCGACTTCTATCCCGCCTACGCAATCAGCGTGGACGAGGAAGAGATCGAGTACATCTGAATCACACGCACCCGAGCCCGGCGGGCCCTTAGGGGATAACCGGACCTACCCGGAGCGTAAGCGGCGAGAGCGCGCAACCATCCACCGCAGCCAGGGCCTGGAGCGTACCTCCGTGCCTGGGTGACCCGGCATTTCCCCTTTCAACTGACGGCGCCGGCCTGGCGCGAGGTTTTCCAATGTCCACTACCAACATGCGCATCTGGGAGAAGGTCCAGACGACCAACACCCAATTCACCAAAGAAGCCAAGGTCGGCGGCCAGCAGATCACAAGCCTGAACGGCACCGCGATGATCATGAAGGCCACTGAGGTCTTCGGGCCGGCCGGCATCGGCTTTGGCTGGAATGTGGTTGAGGAGCGCTTCGACAAGGGCGCCGAGATGTTCAGCGGCGAAGGCGACAAGCGCGTCAGCCTGGGCTTCGAGCTCAACCACACGATCAAGATCACCTTCTGGTTCATGCTCGATGGCCAGCGTGGCGAGATCGAGCAGTACGGTTGCACCCAGTACCTCTACAAGTCGAAGTACGGAACCACCACTGATGGCGAGGCACCGAAGAAATCGCTGACCGACGCCATCAAGAAAGCTCTCTCCATGCTTGGCTTCAGCGCCGATGTGTTCCTGGGCATGTTCGACGATGTGAACTACGTGCAGCAGCTGCAGGCCGAGCAGGCCATCGAGCAGGCCGAAGACCGCCAGGCGGAGATCGAGCGCCAACAGCAGGAGCGCCTGGACTTCATCAAGGACACGATCGAGACCATGCAGAATGCGGTGACGCCGCATGAGCGCAAGAAAATCCATGATCACGCAGTACGCAAGCTCATCGGCCGCAAGGACGAAAAAGGCGCCGCGCGAATCTCCCTTGAACTGAAAAACCTCGAAGCCGACAAGCCGCAGGAGGCTGCAGCATGACCCAGCTCTACGCACTCACCGGCCAGATGGCCGAACTGGCCGCCATGTGCGACACCGACGACGAAGGCCTCAAGCAGGCCATTCAGGACACCATGGCAGGCATCCAGGGCGAGTTCGAGGTGAAGGCCGACAACATCGTCATGCTGCGGCGGAACATTGAGGGCGACATCAGCGCGATCGACGCGGAAATCGACCGCCTCAACGAACTCAAGCGCATCAAGGCCAACAGCGTGACGGCGATCACCGACTACCTGCGGCGCAATATGGATGCAGCCAACATCAAGTCGATCAAGCGCCCGCTTTTCACCATCAGTCTGGTCGCCGGCAAGGAGCGGGTCATCGTCGACAACGAGCAGGCGGTGCCGGACGACCTGACATCAGTGCAGACCAAGATCGCGCCGGATAAGAACGCCATCGCCGCAAAGCTCAAGGCCGATCGCGAGCACAACGAAGCCGTCCACAAGCGCATGGCCGCCGGCGAAGACTGCGAACACGAACTGATTCCTGAGCCAGCCTGGGCGCATTTGGAGCGCGGCGAGAGCTCAATCCGCATCAAGTGAGGTCAGCATGAACCCATCAATCGACCTGGAGGCCGCAAAAGCGGCCTTCCTTGCCTCTGGAGGCAGCATCATCGTGCTTGACGGGTACCAGTATGTGCCACACAGGCCGCACCGTGACATTGAACAGGTTCGCGCTGCACAGCCCAAGCCACTGAACCAGAAGGCACAGAAGCGCCAAAAGCAGCTTGCCGAACTGCGAGAGCTGGCCAAGACCATGACCTACGCCCAGGCCATGGCTGAAACCGGGTTGGCACAGACAACGCTCTACCGGGCAGCGCAGGACGGAGGGTTTGCCTTCAAGCCTGACCCGCGCCGATTCCATGGCGAAAAGCAAAGGGCCTATGCAGACCCTGCCGAGGACAAAGCGCTCGCAGCCAAGATCGCCGAGCTTCGCGACGCCGGCCTCAATCGCGCCCAGGCCAAGGCCAAGCTCAACATTTCCGACCGCAAGTTCTGCCGGGTCATCCATCTGTTCGGCGTCGATTACCCGAAGGTTGAGGGCAAGCGATGCGACGGTCCAGTTTGAAGCACCAGGTCCGCCAGCGTCGGCGGCAAGAACAGTTCCACCTGCCGCCAAGCGGCCTCACGGAGCACAGACATGCAGAAAGCACCCTCTGGAGTGGTAACCCTGCCGGCCTGGATGAATCGGCCGGTCAAGAAGCTGTACAACACCCGCAGCGGCGGCCAGTACCGGCCTGATGATGTGGCCCTGGCCTTCGCGCTGAGCCTACGGGAGCACGACAGCGCCGATCACCTGCGCAGGCTGGCCCGGCGCCTGGTCGACAAGGTTTGTTTGGAGCATCAGCCAAACATGAAGCGCCTGGCCCGCGAGCCGGACGACGCCAAGGTGTTCGACGCAGCGCTCAAGATCATCAACCGGGTTTGCGACCTGCTCGACATCGGGCCGGGCGCCGCCTTCGTGCGTAATGGAGGCGATGATGGCTCTGACGCAGCAGCAGCGTGACGAGAAGCGCAGGGCCAAGGCCGAGCGCCTGCAGGAAGAAGACCTGCGCTTGAAGGTTCGACCAGGGACTAGACAGGCACTAGCCGAGATAAAGGCCTGGGCCAGCGTCGAGGAAAACGGCGAAGCCATGACCCTGCTCATCCACCGCATCCATGAATTAGGGCCTGAAGCGGCCCGCCACTTCCTCAGTGCTCCGCGCCACGAAATCGTTGTGTCGGATTTTGTGGCGCGAAGACTCGACCAGTTCCGCATCGGCCGAGAGCTACGCGCGCCTGACTTGATGCTCGGCGACGACCCGGACGACACCGGGCTGCTGTTGCTCGCCAACGCCTGACCCGCGCTGCCAGCCAGCGCCTTCCCCTATTCAACGGTAACGATCACGCCACACCGGCGAGGACCGCCCATGTCTGCATTTCAGAAAAAGAACCCTCTCGACTTCAAAACCCAGTACGGCCTCGGCTTCGACCCTCAGGACGATGAGATAGTGGTGGACTTCTTCTGCGGTGGCGGCGGCGCCGGTACCGGGCTGGAGATGGGCCTGGGCCGACCAGTCACCGTGGCCAAGAACCACAGCCCGGCAGCCATCAGCATGCACACCGCCAACCACCCAG